>NZ_JBHTML010000128.1:0-12527 GCF_042679445.1 Arthrobacter sp. GCM10027362 | reverse complement strand
GCCAGCACGGCGTCCCCGTCCCAGCCGCCGGCGAAGGTCAGGCCGGCCAGGCGGGGGCGCCCGGTGGTGATGGTGCCCGTCTTGTCCAGCACGACGGCGTCCAGCCGCCGGGCCTGCTCCAGGGCCTGGCCGTGGCCGATCAGGATGCCCAGCTCGGCGGCCTTGCCGGTGCCCACCATGACGGCGGTGGGGGTGGCCAGTCCCAGCGCGCAGGGACAGGCAATGATCAGTACCGCGATGGCGGTGCCGATGGCCAGTGTCATCCGGCTTTCGTCGGGCCCGAAGATTGCCCAACAGGCGAAGGTCGCCGCGGCCATCAGCAGGACCGCCGGGACGAACCATGCCGAGACCCGGTCGGCCAGCCGCTGCATTGGGGCCCGTGATCCCTGCGCCTCCTCGACCAGCCGGATTATCTGGGCCAGTGTGGAGTCGGAACCGACGGCGGTGGCCCGAAGCACGACCGAGCCGGTGCGGTTCAGGGTGGCACCGATGACGGTGTCCCCGGCGGCTTTGTCTATAGGGACGCTCTCGCCGGTGAGCATGCTCTCGTCCACCGTGGAGGCGCCGTCGGCGACCACGCCGTCCACGGGGATCTTTTCACCAGGCCGCACGCGCACCAGGTCGCCGGGGACGACGTCCTCCACCAAAACATCGGACTCGACCCCGTCGCGGATGACCCGGGCCGTTTTGGGGGAGAGCCCGGCCAGGGCCCTGATGGCTTCGACAGTCCGCTTCTTGGCCCGGCCCTCCAGCCACTTGCCCAGCAGCACGAGGGCGAGGATCACCAGCGAGGTCTCGAAGTACACGTGCAGCGGCAGGCCCCGGCTTTCCGCGGCTCCCGGCCACAGCGTCACGAAGGCGCTGTAGCCGTAGGCAACGCCGGTGCCCAGGGCCACCAGGGTGTTCATGTTCATGGTGCGGTGCCGGGCGGCGGCCCAGGCGGCGGCATAGACCCCGCGACCGGCCCAGAACTGGACGACGGTGGCTACGACCAGCAGCAGCGGCATAAGCCAGTCCATGGCGTCGATGGGCAGGGGGAGATACATCACCGCCATCATGGTCAGGCCCGCGGCCAGGGTTGCCTGCCACTTGCGCTTCAGGCCGGCCAGCTCGCCGTCGCGTCGCGCTTCCTGGTCATCACCCGGAGCAGGCGGTTCCGCGGCCCGGTCCGGCCAGGTCGCGCCTGGTGCACCGGCCTGGCGCCGCGGGGTAGCCCTGTAGCCTGCGGCGGAGACGGCGTTGAGGAGGTGGTCCAGTTGTACCCTGCCGGGGTCGTAGGAGACGGTGGCCACCTCGGTGGCCAGGTTCACCCGCGCGGAGGCCACCCCGTCGAGCCCGGCCAGGGCCTTCTCCACGCGCCGCACGCAGGAGGCGCAGGTCATTCCGCCGATGTCGAGGGTGGATTCGGCCGGAGCCAGTGTGGTCATCAGTTGTTCTTCCGTTTCCTTCAGGCGGGCTGGGTCAGGCGTGGTGCGTATGGAGCGGCTGATCGGAACGTCCGTGGTGGGCGTGGGTGGTGTATTCGTCCAGACGGAGCAGCATTGCCACGGCCATTGCGGGCAGCATCAGCAGGTGGCCGGCGACCATCAGGGTGCCTGCGGAGATCGCCCCGGTCCATAGGGGGACGAGGAGGACGATGAAGGGCAGGTACATTGCGGCGGCCATTTCGGCGACGGGTGCCCACCCATGCCGGCGGCGGCGCATCCAGGCGGACATGGCGATGGTCATGTTGGTGGCCATGACGAGGGCGGCGACGTCCGGGCGGTCGAACAGGGCGGATACCCCAAGGGCGCCGGTGGCCCAGGTCCAGACGGGCCCGAGGGCCACCATGCCGATGACCATGGCCACCACCATTTCGAGGTAGTGGCGGATGAAGAGCCAAGTGCGGGAGCTGTGCCTGGTGTCTTTTGCGGTGCTGCGGGTGCTGGTCATTGGTGTGCCTCCGGCAGTTTGAAGTGATTGGTGGCGCCGGGTGGAAAAGGCGGCCTCGCGTGCCCGGTTTTCCACCTCGGCCCGAGCCAAATCCTCCAGCGGAATCATGGGACTGTCCTTTTCAGTACCGGGCTGATGGCCGGGCTTCAGAGGAGGGTGTAGCCGGCCTCGTCGAAAGCGCCGGCGATGGCTGCGCGCTCAACGGGCCGGTCGCTGAATACGGTGACGCTTCCGGCGGTCAGGTCGACGCGGACCCCGGTGACGCCCGCCACCTTGCCGAGCTCGGTGATGACGGCTCTCTCGCAGTGTCCGCAGGTCATTCCGGCGACCTGGTAGGTGGCGCTGATCAGCCGGGCTCCGGCGGAACCGAGGCGTCGGGACTGGGTGTTCATGATTGCTCCTTGAGGTTTCCCGGTGGTGTTGTGGTGATGTATCGATCGTGTGCTCCGGGGCCGGTGCATCGGACCGGCGAAATCACCGGGTTTTGCCGCGGCGCGTTAGACTTCTGCCCGTGATTCAGGGCAGGCAGGGGGAGCGTGCCGCCATTGCGGCGCTGCTGGACGGGGCCAGGGCATCAAGCGGCGGTGCCCTGGTCGTGCGTGGCATGCCCGGGGTGGGCAAGTCCACGCTGCTCAATGATGCGGTGGCCCGGGCTGAGGGCATGCAGGTGCTGCGGACCCAGGGGGTCGAGTCCGAGTCGCCGCTGGCATTCGCAGCCCTGCACAGGCTCCTGCGGCCGGTGATGCAGTACTCCGAGCAGCTGCCCCAGCCGCAAATCCAGGCGCTGAAGGCCGCCTTTGGCGAGATTGCATCCGATGGTGTCGACCGGTTCCTGATCTTCCTCGCCGCACTCAGCCTGCTCGCGGAGGCTGCCGAACACGGCCCGGTGCTGGTGGTGGTGGACGACGCACAGTGGCTCGACGAGGTGTCCGCGGCGGCACTGCTCTTCGTGGCACGCCGGCTGGCCGCGGAACGGGTGGCGTTGCTGTTTGCCGCCCGCGACGGCGATGAACGACGGTTTGACAGCGGCGACGTTCCTGAACTGATGCTTACGGGGATTGACAAGACGGACGCAGCCGGGCTGCTGGGGGGAGCGGTCCGGGGTCGCGGTCCCGGACCGGGTGGCCGCCGAATTGGTGCGCAGCACGGGTGGCAACCCGCTGGCCCTTGTCGAACTGGGCGGGGCATTGACCCCTGGGCAGCTGGCCGGCACCTCCCGGCTGCCCGGCCACCTGCCGCTCACGGCCGGAGTCGAACGAGCCTTCCTGGACCGGTACCGCCGGCTGCCGGAGCCGGCGCAGATCTGGCTGCTGGTGGCGGCGGCCGACGACGTCGGGCACCTTCCGACGGTCCGTCAGGCGGCCAGGTCCCTGGGCGCCGGCGACGAGGCGCTGGATGCCGTGGAGCAGTCCGGGTTGCTCAGCGTCGAGGACGGCCAACTGTCGCTGCGCCATCCGCTGGTCCGCTCGGCGGTCTACCGTAGCGCGACCGGCTACCGTCGCCGGCGCGTGCACCGGGCTTTGGCCGATGCTTTGGTCGGCGGGCACGACCCGGACAGGCGGGTGTGGCACCTCGCCGCCGCAGCGGAAGGTCCCGACAGGTCGGTGGCCGCGGAACTGGACCAGGTCGCCCAACGCGCCCGGAAACGCGGCGGGCAGGAGGCCGCCAGCGCCGCCTGGGAGCGGGCAGCCGAACTGACCCCGGATGCCGGGGAGAGAGCCGTGCTGCTGTACCAAGCGGCTGAAAGCTCCTGGCTGGCAGGCCAGGCCGGGCGCGCCCGCACGCTCAGCGGCAGTGCCCACGCGCTGGCGGCCGACGCCGGGCTGCGCGCCGATGCCGCCCTGCTGCGGGCCCGGATCGAGTGGAACACCGGATCCCTTCAGCAGGGCCATCTCATGGTTCTGCAGGGGGCCCGCGAGGTTGCCGCATCCGATCCGGTCCGGGCGCGGGAGATGGCCATGTTCGCAGCAGCCCTGGCCGCAACCGGCGCGGATTCCGGCAGCGGTATCAGCCCGGTGGCGCTGGCAGCGGAGCCGGGGAGTACCGCACCGGCCCGGCAGCGGTGTTTCTGGCACCTGCTCGTCGGGTTCCACCACGTTGCCAGCGGCGAGATGGACCAGGGCGCCACCGTCCTCCGTGCAGCCTTCGCCGAGGAAATACCACTGGAGCATGCCGACCAGGACCTGTTGCCGAACCTTGGCATTGCCGCCCTGTACCTTGGCGAGGACCAGGCCGCGCTGCACTATCACAACCTGCTGCTGTCTCGGGCCCGAACCAGCGGCGCCCTGGTCATGGCGCTGTACGCCCTCACCCGGCGCTGCATCCCGGACGTCGCCCTCGGAAACTGGGCGACCGCCCGCGCCGGCGCCTCCGAGGCTTTACAGCTGGCCAAAGGCACCGGACAAACCGGTCTGGCAGCCTTCCCGCTGGCCATGCTCGCCCTGCTCGACGCGCTCCAGGGCAATGACGCCTACCTCAGACACGCCACGGCGGCGGAGCACGTCGCCCGGAACCACCTTCTGGGGACCCTCGCCGGTTTCGTCAACGACGTGCTGCTGTGGGGCAAGGCAATCCACAGCGGACAGCCCGAAGCCGCCTACCACCATCTGGCCCAGCTGCGGCTTCCCTCGGTGCGGTACATGGCGGCGGTCGACCGGGCCGAGGCCGCTGCCCGAACCGGGCAGCGGGAAGAAGCGGCCGCTTGGATACGGGAACTGGAGCAGTATGCCGCAGCCACAGGCAACGCCTGGTCGGCCGCGGCCGTGGCGCACGGCCGGGCCGTCCTCGCCGACGGCGCGGAAGCGGAGACGTTTTTCGTTGCGGCCTTGGAAAGCCACGCGGCCTCCCCGCGCTTGTTTGACCGGGCCAGAACCCAGCTTGCGTATGGCGAGTTTCTGCGTCGTTCACGCCGCCGCGTCGACGCCCGCACCCACCTCCAGTCCGCGCTGGAAACCTTCGCGGACCTCGGCGCCCGCCGGTGGGAAGACCGGGCCGTCCAGGAGTTGCGCGCTTCCGGGAAGACCGCCCGCAGACGGGACCCCTCTACGGCGGTCGCTCTCACCGCCCAGGAACTGCAGGTCGCCAAGCTCGTCCAGCAGGGCATGACCAACCGTGAAGCGGCCGCCCAACTGTTCCTGAGCCCCCGCACCATCGACTTCCACCTGCGCAATGTCTTCGCCAAGCTGGGCATCAGCACGCGCGCCGAACTGATGCGCCTGCCCTTGGACGGCAACAATCTGGCACCCGCTGCAACGTGACCCGGTAGTTTTACCGGTGCGAACTGCCTTAGGCGTCCGCAAGGCTGTCAGTATGCTCGCAAGACCATGCCAGCCGGCCGAAGCCTGCTCTTCCGCACCCTCCGGAGGCAAAGTTCGCGCACAGGTTATCCGCCATGCCTGTGCCGGACGGCTCGACGCATCGGAACCGGCCTGGTCGTTTGGCCATCACCCCGGTCCCTGACACGGGCGCCATCGTCCTTCCCACTGCCACGACCTTTGGAGCGAGAATGCCCAGACCTGCAACACCGGCCGACCTGCCGCAGCTGGCGGCCGTCCTCGCCGCCGCCTTCGATGATTATGCGTGGACGAGGTGGACCGTGCCCGCGCCGGAGCACCGGGACCGGATCCGACGGCTGCAGCACCTTTACCTCGAACATCTTGCCCTCCCGCACGGCATGGTCTGGACGACGGACGAGCTCACCGCGGCAGCGGCCTTCATTCCCTCCCCGCCGCCGGAACCGGCACCCGGAATCCTCGGGCAGATAGCGGCGGTCCACGGCAACCGGTTTGATGTCCTGGCGGGGGCCGAGGCGCTGATCGCCCCCCATAGGCCTGCCCACGACTGGATGCTCGCGACCGTCGGCGTCGCCCCGCACGCCCGGGGAAGGGGACTGGGCCTGGCCGTTGCCTCCGCGGGACTGGAAGCCATCGACCGGCGGCACGGGACGTGCCTTGTCGAGACTTCGGATCCGGACAACCTCCCGTTTTACCGGCGTCTGGGCTTCAGGCCTCCCAGCAGGGTGGAGACCGCCGGGCCCCCGGTATGGATCATGGTGCGGCCGGCAGCACCGGCACCGTGATGGAAGCGGCGCAGGGCGGCAAGACGACACGTCAGACGCTCCCGGCGGGCCGTGGCCGCGGCCAGTCCGGATAAAGCCACGGTCCGCCGGACCAAAATACTCATTAGTTGGCGCCGCAAGAAACGGGCGGTGCCAGGAGATGCCTTGGCGCCCCGGATCATCCCCGCGGGGGTGCCCGCCCCGGTTGGCCGGGCTAGGATCGGGGGATGGGAAGCAGCCGGCGCCTTGCCGCCGTTGCGGGGATACTGTTACTGCTCGCCACCGGCTGCGGTCCGGCCCGGCCGGACGCCGGCGGGGAGGCGCCGCCGGCGGATGCCGGCCACAGCCTGCAACCGCAGCAAAGCGGACCGGGCCGGGAAAGCGGCGGGGGACTGGACCATGTGGTCATCATTGTCGAGGAAAACAGACCCGCAGCCGAGGTGCTGGGCAGCGCTTCCGCCCCGTTCATCAACCAGCTGGCGGCGGACTATGCGCTGGCAGCCAACTACTCGGCGGTCACGCACCCGAGCCTGCCCAACTATCTGGCCCTGACCGGCGGCACGACCGCCGGCATCACCGCCGACTGCCTCCCGGCCCCGGGCAGCTGCCAGGCCCGCGGCGACGGGATCACCGGGCAGATCGGGCAGTCGGGCCGCACTTGGAAAATGTACGCCGAAGGCATGCCCGGCCCCTGCACCGCGAAGAATTCGGGACTCTACGCCGTCAAGCACAACCCCTTTATGTACTACCCCGGCATCACCGGTGATGCCGCCTACTGCGCCGCACACGTCGTGCCCTTCGCCCGGCTGGCCGGCGACCTGAAGACGGCCTCCACCCTCCCGGACTACGTGTTCATCAGCCCCGACCTGTGCCACGACATGCACAACTGCCCGGTCGAAACCGGGGACGCCTGGCTGGCCCGGCAGGTGGCGAAGATCCTGGCCTCCCCGGCCTTCACCCGGCAGCATTCCCTGCTGGTGCTCACCTGGGACGAGGGGCGCGGCAACCGGAACAAGGTCGCAACCATTTTCGCCGGACCGGCGGCCAGGGCCTCCTACCGCTCGGATACCGCCTACGACCACTATTCCCTGCTGCACACCATCGAAAACGCGTGGGGGCTGGACCCGCTCACCGGCAACGACGGAAACGCGCCCGTGATGAACGAGCTGCTGCGGTAGGACGGCCCGGATGCGGACACGGGATCCGGGCCGGCGGCCCCCTGCGGCCGGACCGACGACGGCGGCCGGCAGGATGGTACCCGGCAGGCAGGAGAGCAGGCCGGCAGCGCATCCGGGGCGGCCCGGCCTGAATCCTCGCGGCTCGCGTGAGCGGCGGTGCCGGCGGGGGGCCCGCCGTCGATGACGGATTAAACCCGGTCCAGGCATCCTCCGGTCCTGTCAGGTTCCTGGTCCCATACTGTCAGGTTCTTTATCCAGGTTCTTCAGCTTTCTTTAGGCAACGGGCGCTAGTTTCTGCCTAGCGCATAGATGGAAGTCCGATGGTTTCAACGTATTCTTCATTTCGTGGCGCGGGTACCGCCGGCCTGGCAGCGGTGCCCGGTGCCCACCGGCCTTTCGGCGCGCCGGAAGCCGGTCGGCTGTGAACGGGCCGGCGAGCGGGCCGGGCCGGCGGGAAGTGCTTGCCGGCACCTTGGCAGCCTTCGCCCTGGCTGCCTGCCGAGGGGTGCCCGGCAACCGCCCGTCGGCGGCAGCAAACGCGGCGCCGGCTGCAGGTTCTGCGCCCCGGGCTCCCGCACGTGCATTCAGCTATCTGGCCGAGAATCGGCTTCCGGGCACCCCCGGCGGCCCCGTCCACTGGATCAGCAACGGGCGGCTGGAAGGCTTCCTGGACCGCACCGCCTCAACCCCCGCGCACCGCATCCTGAGGCTGTATGCCAGTTCCGTTCTGGGCGCAGCCGGCATTCAGGCGTTCCGGCTGGGCAATTACGGCGGCGCGGGCCGGCGGCTGGTCTGGGAATCCGGGCCGGTTCCCGTCCGGCAGCAGAAGCCTTACACGGTGGACCCGCAGACGAAGATGGTTTCCTGCCCGTGGGACACCACCGCCGAAATCGACACCTCGGCCTGGCCGGAGGGCTTCTACCACCTAGTGCTGACCGCCGGGGGAGCCCGTGAGCACCTGATCCCGCTCGTGGTGGAGTCCGCGTCCCTGCGCGCCCGGACCGTCCTGGCCTTCAATGACGTGACCATGCAGGCATACAACCGCTGGGGCGGATACTCGCTGTATGCGGGGCCGGACGACAGGTCCCCGGACCGCTCCTACAAGGTTTCCTTTGACCGGCCCTACCTGGACTTCGACGAACCGGACAACCACGACACGCCGCTGGTGCGGGCCGCCGAAGCGATCGACGATGAGCGGGTCTCCCTGGGCTACACCACCGAATCCCGTCTCGCCGCCCGCCCCGGGCTGCTGGCCGGCAGCACGGCCGTGCTGTTTTCCGGCCATTCGGAATACTGGTCCGTGCCCATGCGCCGCGGCATCGAGGCCGCCCGGGACAGGGGGACCAACATTGTGTTTTTCGGGGCCAACAGCTGCTACTGGAAGACCCGCATGGAGCCGTCGGCATTGGGCCGGGACCGGGTCATCGTCTGCTATAAGAGCCCGGTCCTGGACCCGGTGCGTTACAGTCGTCCCGGCCTGGTGACCGTCCGGTGGCGGGACAGCCCGAGCCGGGATCCCGAAAGCCTGCTCACCGGTGCCATGTACGCGGACCTGCATGCCGTCGGGAACTTCACCGTCGGCGACCCGCACTTCTTCGCGTTCGCAGGCACCGGAGCGTCCCGCCGCCAGGAGTTCCCCGGCCTGGTGGGCGGGGAGGTGGACCGCGTCCTGCCCGGCTACCCGGTGCCGGCGAACCTGCGCATCTTCGCCCATTCGCCCGCTTCCGGAGATCGCCACCGGCACGGCTGGGCCGATGCGGTCATGTACGTTGCCGCCTCGGGGGCGGGTGTCCTGAACCTGGCTTCCATGAACTGGCTGCCCGCACAGGCCAGCCCCCTCACCCCGGAGCGGTCCCGCCGTTTTGCCCTCAAGGTCACCCAGAACATCATCCGCGCCGTCGCCGCCGGCCCCCGAACCATCTCCTGAGCCGGAGGAATCAGCAACCGGCGCACCCTGGACGGGGCATGTGGGCCCCGGTCGTCAATGACCGTCACTGGCCTTGGTTGTGCCCGGTCACGAATAGAACTGTCGGATGGGCAATGCCGCTTCCATTTAGCACGTTTTAGCACACTGGCCATCCGGGTGCCGCTGCGAACGTTATTTATCCCACGCCGACCCAAGAGCCGATAAAGGAGCCGTACCGGGCCCGTGATGTTGACGGGCAAGGAACGCTGCAGGGGAGCCCCTCCAAAGCATTACTTGACATAATGTAGATTATCGGCGGTTTGGGGAAACGCCCGGGAGTGGGCTGCGATGCTGCCGCTGCAGGTTGTTTCCGGCCATCAGCCACCGTCCAGACCCGGCCGGAAAATGGAAGGTCCGGCGGCGCAAACCCGCCTGGCCGCAGCAGCTTTCCTTCCTGGCAGGACAATCGATGCCACCGGGTGCTCGGTGCCGGCCTGGAGCGGACATCATGGGCGGTAGATCCCGCTGCGGCGGGCCGACCGGTTCCGGTGCGCGCATCCAGCCTGCCTGGGAGTCCATTGGTGAACCATCCGCGCCGGCCTGGGATGCCCAACTGCCGGTCCCGCGGCATCCGGGCTTTACTTGACATAATCTGCACGGGGCATTTTGCCCGTGGGATCCGCTTTTTCCCTTCCCTGCCTGCCCCAGCGGGCACCGCGGCCTGGCAGCCCCTGGTGCCGGCTTCGGCCTCCGGGCCGGCCCGCCGCTCCGGCGCCACCGTCCGGCATACTGGTAGCGGTGCGTTCGCCGCGATGCCCGCACCGCTCCCCCGACAGCCGCACCAGCAAAGGAGCCCCCGCATGGGCCGAAACGGTAAAGCGGGTCCCGCCGGCCGGCGGCACACGCTCCAGGCGGCGTCCCTGCCCCGGCCGAGCCAGCGCAAGCTGGTGGGCGTGCTGGCGGCCGGCGAGGTCCTTGGCGGCGTGGGCATGGGCTCCACGCTTTCACTCGGTGCACTGCTGGCCGCCTCGATCTCCGGATCGAATGCGTTTTCCGGGATGGCCGCCACCATGAGCACGCTCGGCGCCGCGGTCCTCGCGATCCCGCTGGCCCGCCTGGCCCAGGCCCGGGGACGCCGCATCTCGCTGTCCGCCGGTGCTGCCGCCGCCTGCCTGGGCGCGGTCCTGGCCGTCACGGCAGCAGGGGTGAGGTCCTTTCCGCTGCTGCTGCTGGCGCTGCTGATGCTCGGCTCCGCCTCGGCCGTCAACCTGCAGGCCCGGTTTGCCGCCACGGACCTGGCCGACGATACGACCCGGGCGCGGGATCTGTCCCTGGTGGTGTGGTCCACGACCATCGGCGCCGTGCTCGGGCCCAATCTCTTCGAACCCGGTGAAGCCGTGGGCGCGGTCCTGGGCCTGCCGCCACTGTCCGGGGCGTTCGTTTTTTCCGTGCTGACCCTGGCCTCGGCCGCCGTCGTCTTCGCGGCCGGCCTGCGGCCGGATCCCCTGCTCGCCGCGCTCGGCCGCAGCGGCTCCGGGGCGCGGCTGCCGCGGCGCACCGGGGGCTGGACGGTGCTGCGGACCAACCCGCTGGCGCGCTTCGCGGTGGCAGCCACGGCGCTCAGCCACGCCACCATGGTGGCGCTGATGTCCATGACACCTGTTCACCTGCACGAGCACGGGGCCAGCCTGAGCGTCGTGGGCCTGACCATCAGCCTGCACGTGGCCGGGATGTATGCGTTGTCCCCGGTGTTTGGCTGGCTGGCCGACCACGCGGGACGGCTGCCGGTCATCCTGCTGGGCCAGGCGCTGCTCCTTGCGGCCCTGCTCCTGGCCTGGACCAGCGCCGAGTCCCGGGCCGCCGTAACCGCGAGCCTGATCCTGCTTGGCCTGGGCTGGTCCGCTGCCGTTGTCTCCGGATCGGCGCTGGTGGCCGAAGCGGTCCACGTCGGGCACCGGGCCGCCGTGCAGGGCACCTCCGACCTGGCCATGAATGCCGCCGGTGCGTCCGCCGGTGCCCTGGCCGGCCCCGTCCTGGCCGTGGCCGGCTACTCCGGCCTGGGGCTGTCGGCCATGGCCCTGGCGCTCCTGGTGGCTGTCTGGGCCGTGGCAGCCGCCAGGCACCGGGTGCGGGAAAGCACCGCGGCCTGACTGCTCAGCGGCCCAGGGCCGGCACCGCAGCGGCCAGATCGACTGTCATGGCCGGACCGTGTCCGGGAAGCACCAGCCGCTCGGGCACCGAGGCCAGGCTCTGCAGGGCGCCGAAGGCTTCGGCGACGTCGTGGTGGTACATCGGGTGCAGCATCTGCGGCCCGCCGATCGGGCTGATGGCGTGGCCGGTCACCAGGGCGTCTCCGGTGGCCACTGCACCGGCAGCGGGTAACCGGTAGACGGTGTGGCCGGGTGTGTGTCCCGGGGTCGGGACGGCCACGGGCGCTCCGGGCAGTCCGGCCAGCCGCGCTTCGTCCCAGATACCGGCGGCCGGAATGCTGTTGTGCTGCAGTCCGCCGGCCTGCAGCACATGGACCAGCCAGGCGAAGACGCGCGGGCGCCAGGCCCGGACGAGGATCCGGCCCGGGCCGACCTGGAACTTTTCCTCGCCGAGGAGGTGCCGGTGCTCCCCCGGGCTGGAGAGCACCGGCGTGCCGTACTCGCCGGAGAACCAGGCGGCCGAGCCGGTATGGTCCACGTGCCCGTGGGTGATCAGCATGGCGGCCGCCTGCCCGGGCCGCAGGCCGACATGCCGGATGGAGTCGAGCACCCGGGGCAGGTCGCGCGGGTAGCCGCCGTCGATGAGGGTAAAACGCTTCCCCTCGCGGATGATGATCCAGTTCGAGGCGGGGCCCTCGACGAAGAACACCCCGGGCGCCGGTTCGGTCACCGCGCCCGGGGTGCTCCACGGCGCGTGCCGGCGGACGGGGCGGACGGAAAACGGATGGGAAGCCAAGTTGCTGCTCCTGACGGATCTCCACACTGCTGCCTGCAGCTCCGAACCGGGCGGACCGGCGTAGGATTTCCCCATGATACGCGGCACACCCATCCGGGTGCGGCGCCGCGGCCGGCCTGCCGCGTCCCTGGTCCTGCTGCTGGTGCTCTCCGGTGCCGCCTGCGGCCCCGCCGGACAGCCCGGGCCGACCCCGCAGCGCCAGGCTCCCGCCGGGACGGCCCGCTCCCCCGCGCCCGGCCCTGTCAGCGTGGAAATCTCCCAGCGGCGGGGCCAGGAAACCAGCCGCCGGCTCATCCTGGAAGTGACCAATTCCTCCGGCGGCCGGCTGGTCATCGAAGCGGCGGCACTGCAGACGGGCCTGTACGACGGCGCCGCGGCCTGGGTTCCGGTGCGCACTGGAGGCACCGGGCTCGACGCCGGCAGCACCGTCAGCCTGCCGGTGTCCCTGCCGGAACCGAAGTGCGGCCCGCAGGCGGCCGGCGGCGAGGCCGCCGTCGTGCTGCGCGTG
>NZ_JBHTML010000127.1:0-12640 GCF_042679445.1 Arthrobacter sp. GCM10027362 | reverse complement strand
GCTGCACTCGCTTGAGGCCCGCGGCCTGCTGCAGAACGCGTCCGACGTCGGCGCCTGGCTGCGCGGGCGCCTCGCCTCGGTTCCCGGGGTGGTGGACGTGCGCGGCGAGGGCCTGCTGATCGGCTTCGACCTGTCCGAGGACCTCGCAGCCTCAGCCGTCCAGGCCGCGCTGGACGCCGGCTTCATCATCAACGCGCCCGGCCCGCGCACCCTGCGGCTGGCCCCGCCGCTGATCCTGACCCGCGGCCAGGCCGCCGGCTTCCTCGAAGCACTGCCCGGCATCCTCGCGGCGGCCCGGCAGGCCGCCGAATCCTCCGAAGCAAAGGTGGAACAGTGACCCCTTCCGCGAACAACCACACGACCCGCCACTTCCTGGTCGACACCGACCTCAGCCCCGCCGAGCAGGCCGAAGTCCTCGAGCTCGCGGCGGAAATGAAGAAGTCCCCGAACCGCTACCAGCCGTTCGCGGGCGAGGGCGCCGGACGCAAGACCGTCGCGGTGATCTTCGACAAGACCTCCACCCGCACGCGGGTCTCGTTCGCCGCCGGCATCGCCGACCTGGGCGGCGTGCCGCTGATCATGAACCCCGGCGAATCCCAGCTCGGACACAAGGAATCGGTGGCCGACACCATCCGCGTGCTCGAACGCATGGTCGCCACCGTGGTCTGGCGCACCTACGCCCACTCGGGGCTGGAGGAAATGGCAGCCATCTCCCAGGTGCCGGTGATCAATTCGCTCTCGGACGACTACCATCCGTGCCAGCTGCTGGCCGACCTGCTGACCGTCAAGGAGCACAAGGGACAGCTGGCCGGCCTGACCCTGGCGTACCTGGGGGACGCGGCCAACAACATGGCCAACTCCTACCTGCTCGCCTGCGCCACCGCCGGGATGAACGTGCGGATCGCCGGGCCGGAGGGCTACCTGCCCGCCGGCGCCGTCGTCGCCGCCGCCAAGGAGCGCGCCGCCGAAACCGGCGGTTCGGTGCTGGTCACTTCGGATGCCTCGGCCGCCCTGGCCGGCGCCGACGTCGTGGCCACGGACACCTGGGTGTCCATGGGCCAGGAGGAGGAAAAGGCCCGGCGGCAGGAACTCTTCCGGGACTACTCGGTGGACGCCGCGGCGCTGAAGCTGGCTGCGCCGGAGGCCATCGTGCTGCACTGCCTGCCCGCCTACCGCGGCTATGAGATCGCCGCCGAGGTCATCGACGGACCCCAGTCGGTGGTCTGGGACGAGGCAGAGAACCGGCTGCATGCGCAGAAGGCGCTGATGGCCTGGCTGATGGATAAGTCCGGCCTGGCCCCGCTGCGGGCGGTATCCTGAAGCCTGCAGAGAAGACTGTAATGACCACCATGCCCACCACCAAGACGGCCCGCCAGGCCCGGATCACCGCGATCCTGACCGGACAGTCCGTACGCTCCCAGGCGGAGCTCGCCGCCCTGCTCGCTGCCGAGGGCGTGCAGGTAACGCAGGCGACCCTGTCGCGCGACCTGGTGGAGCTTGGCGCCGTCCGGGTCCGCGGCGGGGACGGGGGGCTTGTCTACGCGATCCCGTCCGAGGGCGGGGAGCGCTCCCCGCAGAGCGGCATGACCCAGGAAATCCTGGACGCCCGGCTGGCCAAGCTGTGTGCCGACCTGCTGGTCACCGCCGAGGCCTCCGGGAACCTGGTGGTGCTGCGGACCCCGCCGGGGGCCGCGAACTTCCTGGCCCTGGCGATCGACCATTCGGTGATGCCGTCGGTGCTGGGTACCATCGCCGGGGACGACACGGTGCTGCTGGTCACCCGGGATCCGCAGGGCGGTACCGAGGTCGCGGCCCGCTTCCTGCAGTTCGCGGGCGATCCGGCCCGCAACAGCTGAATTTCCGAACCACTTACTTCCACCCCCATCACTAGCTAGGAGCACATAACGTGACTGACCGCATTGTTCTGGCCTATTCCGGTGGCCTCGACACCTCCGTGGCCATCGGCTGGATCGCCGAAGCCACCGGCGCCGAGGTCATCGCCGTCGCCGTCGACGTCGGACAGGGCGGCGAATCCCTGGAAACCATCCGCCAGCGGGCCCTGGACTGCGGCGCCGTGGAAGCCTACATCGCCGACGCCCGCGACGAGTTCGCCGCCGAGTACTGCATGCCCGCGCTGAAGGCCAACGCCCTGTACATGGACGCCTACCCGCTGGTCTCCGCGCTGTCCCGGCCCGTGATCGTCAAGCACCTGGTCGCCGCCGCCCGCAAGTTCGGTGCCACCACCGTGTCCCACGGCTGCACCGGCAAGGGCAACGACCAGGTCCGCTTCGAGGTCGGCATCCAGACCCTGGGCCCGGACCTGAAGTGCATCGCCCCGGTCCGCGACCTGGCCCTTACCCGCGACAAGGCCATCGCCTACGCGGAGCAGAAGAACCTGCCGATCGTAACCACCAAGAAGAACCCGTTCTCGATCGACCAAAACGTCTGGGGACGCGCCGTGGAAACCGGCTTCCTGGAAGACATCTGGAACGGCCCCACCAAGGACGTCTACGACTACACCGCCTCCCCGGAGTTCCCGCCGGTGGCCGACGAGGTTGTCATCACCTTCAAGGAAGGCATCCCGGTGGCCCTGGACGGCAACCCGGTCACCCCGCTGCAGGCCATCCAGCAGCTGAACCACCGGGCCGGCGCCCAGGGCGTCGGCCGCATTGACATCGTCGAGGACCGCCTGGTGGGCATCAAGTCCCGCGAGGTCTACGAGGCCCCCGGCGCCATGGCACTGATCGCGGCGCACAAGGAACTCGAGAACGTCACCATCGAGCGCGAGCAGGCCCGCTTCAAGAAGACCGTCGGCCAGCGCTGGACCGAGCTGGTCTACGACGGCCAGTGGTTCTCCCCGCTCAAGCGCTCGCTGGACACCTTTATCGAGGACACCCAGCGCTACGTCTCCGGCGACATCCGGATGGAGCTGCACGGTGGCCGCGCCACGGTCACGGGCCGGCGCTCGGACAGCTCGCTGTACGACTTCAACCTGGCCACCTACGACACCGGCGACGCCTTCGACCAGTCCAGCGCCCGCGGCTTCATCGACATCTTCGGCCTGTCCTCCAAGGTGGCCACCGAGCGCGACCAGCGCGTGGCCGAGGCCAAGGACAAGTAAATGGCGTCCGCCACCAACGAGGGCGCACTCTGGGGCGGCCGGTTCGCCGGCGGCCCCGCGGACGCGCTGGCGGCGCTGAGCAAGTCCACCCACTTCGACTGGCGGCTGGCCCGCTACGACATTGCCGGCTCCCGGGCGCATGCCCGGGTGCTGCACAAGGCGGGACTGCTCGACGACGGCGAACTGGCCGGCATGCTGGCGGCGCTGGACGCGCTCGATGCCGACGTCGCCTCGGGCGCCTACACGGCCGCCGAGGACGACGAGGACGTCCACGGCTCGCTGGAGCGCGGGCTGATCGAGCGGGCCGGGGCCCAGCTCGGCGGCAAGCTGCGCGCCGGCCGGTCCCGCAATGACCAGATTGCCACGCTGGGCCGGATGTTCCTGCGCGACCACGCCCGGATCATCGCCCGCGGTGTCCTGGACACCGTGGACGCGCTGGTGGCCCAGGCCGAGCGGCATCCACAGGTGGCGATGCCCGGGCGCACCCACCTGCAGCACGCCCAGCCGGTGCTGCTGTCCCACCACCTGCTGGCCCACGCCTGGGCGCTGCTGCGCGACGTGCAGCGGCTGGCGGACTGGGACAAGCGCGCGGCGGTGTCCCCGTACGGTTCGGGGGCCCTGGCCGGCTCCTCGCTGGGCCTTGACCCGGTGTCGGTGGCTGAGGAGCTCGGGTTCGACTCGGCCGTCTGGAACTCGATCGACGGCACCGCCTCGCGCGATGTCTTCGCCGAGTTCGCCTGGGCGGCGGCAATGATCGGCGTGGACCTGTCCCGGATCTCCGAGGAAGTCATCCTCTGGGCGACCAAGGAATTCTCCTTCGTCACCCTGGACGACGCGTACTCGACGGGCTCCTCGATCATGCCGCAGAAGAAGAACCCGGACGTGGCCGAGCTGGCCCGCGGCAAGGCCGGGCGGCTCATCGGCGACCTGACCGGGCTGCTGGCCACGCTCAAGGGCCTGCCGCTGGCATACAACCGGGACCTGCAGGAGGACAAGGAACCGGTGTTCGACGCCGCGGACACCCTGGAACTGCTGCTGCCGGCGGTTTCCGGGATGATCGCGACGTTGGTGTTCAACACCGAGCGGCTGGAGTCCCTCGCACCGCAGGGCTTTGCCTTGGCGACGGACATCGCCGAATGGCTGGTCCGCCAGGGCGTACCCTTCCGCGAGGCCCACGAGCTCTCCGGGGCGGCGGTCAAGCTGGCCGAGAGCCGCGGCGTGGAACTGTGGGACCTGTCCGACGAGGACTATGCCGGGATCTCCGCGCACCTGACCCCGGGCGTGCGTTCGGTGCTGACCGTCGAAGGTTCGCTGAACAGCCGCAGCTCGCAGGGCGGCACGGCCCCCTCCGCCGTGGCCGCACAGCTGACCGCGCTGAAAGAACAGCTGGCGGCTGCCCGCGACTACGCAGCAGGGTCGGCAGCAGGTTCGTAGGAGGTAATTGGCCACCGAATCCGGACCGCTGGATCCGGGCCTCAGGGCACGGAATTCCGGTGTTGGACAGGCACGTATTCCATGGCACGCCGGGCCGGCCACCTGAGCAGGTGGCCGGCCCGGCGTGCTTCCGATGTTTTCTGGCGGCTTCCCCTGCCGGCGTGCGGCACCGCATGGTGGCAGGCTGGACCGCGGACCGGCCAGATTCTCCGGAAGGCGCTGATGAAACCAGGACGCCGCATCGCCATCCCGCGCCCGCCCGTGGCTTCGTTCGGGCTGCCCGGGGCAGGGTCAAGGGCCTGATGGTGCCGGGCTTCGACCGCTAGATAACTGCAGGCCCACCTTCAGGCGCGGCTGCAGCTGGGCGGATGTGGTGGCGGCTGCTTGGTGTGCTGCCTGTTATGTCCGCCCAGGGCCCGGACACCACCCGCAGTGCTGCCGGACGCTTGGCCGGGGAGGGAATCTTCGTGCCGACCGTCTGCTCGGGAATCCATCTTCCGGCAGTCTTTCGCGCCGGCTGGTGGCGGGGCAGCGCCAGACAGGACGAGGGCGGGTTCTTCCGTGCACGCATCACCCGGGCAACCTTCAACTGAACCGCCGGACGGTCAGAACGGCGGCGCGTCCCCGTCCGGTATGCCCCCAAGCCCCGGCGGCCCGGGCTGTGCCGGCTTTGCCGGGTTGCGGAACTGTTCGGCTGCGTATAGCAGGCGCCGACGGTGGCCAAGCGGCAGATGCTGGAGAACGGCCTCCGGATAGTGGGGCGGGCCGTCGGCCACGTGGTCGGGGACGGAAGTGCTCGCGTAGCCGGCAGGGGAGGTCCAGGTGAATTTGCCGCCCGGGCCCTGGGCCGCTGACCAGCCGGCAGTGTGTTTGAGCCGGTGATGGTGTTTGCAGGTGGGGCCCAGGTTGTCCAGGGCGGTTTCGCCACCGTCCGCAAAGGCGACGGTGTGGTCCAGTTCGCAGGTCCCGGCGCCGTGCCGGCAGCCGGCGAAGGTGCACACCGGGTGGCGGTGGCGCACGACGCGGGCCAGACCCTTTGGCACCCGGTAGGTGGTCCGGCCCCAGGAGAGTCGGACGCCGGTTTCGGGATGGGTCAGGACACGGTGGAAGGACGGGGCGTTCGCGCACAGGACACGGGCGACGGCGGCGGGGACAGGCCCGTAGCCTTCGAGTTCGGCCGGTTCCTCGTCCAGTCCCAGCAGGGTGAATACGGGGACGGTGACCATCACCTCGGCGCGGATACCGGCGGCCGGGCCGGTGTCCATGCCGCCGTCGACGAGTAGGTCTGCGAGCACGTCGGCACGCAGCTGGGCCAGAGTGCGGGTTTCGCCGGGGCCCTGCAGGGACTTGGCCGCGCGGGTGATCCGGCTGTAGACGGCGTGCGCGGTTTCGGCCGGCAGCAAGGCGCCGAGGAAGGCCATGCCGTCGGACTCCGGGGTCAGCTCCACGCGGCGGTCGGCCGCGGCCCGGGCCCGGCGGACGGCGAGTGGCTCGGGGGCAAGCCGTTCGGCCAACCGGCGGGCTTTTCGGCGCAGCGGCGGCAGCCCCATCTTCATTGCATCCGGCAGCAGGGCCGCTTCGAAGACAGGGCGGGACGGAACCGGCAATGTGGCGGCCCGATCGGCGATGACCGCGGCCTGATCGCCGGTGATTTCCCCCGATTCCAGCGCGGTCAACGTGGCGGGCAAGCCGATGCACAGGTCCCGGGCCCGTTCCAGCCGGGCCCGGGCGGTTCCCTCGGGGATGCGCAGCAGGCTGGCCAGTTCGGCAGCAGCGGACTGCTCAGCCAATTCGGCGGCATTTGCCCGGGCCCGCTCCGGCATGCCCGGGGGCGGGGCCGGCACTTCCTGCACGGCCGCCTGGGCCAGACGGTGCTCCAGCCGGATGATGCGTGCCTGAAGCCAGGCACCGGCCATCCTGGCAGCCTCGAGCTGCCGGGCCGCCTGCCGGTAGTCGAGCCGGTGCGGCACCACTGCAGCAAGCGTGCGCACCTGCAGCAGCGGAAACGCTGCCGGGCCGTCCCCGCCACCCCAGTCATCCAGGCACACGTCAGGGATGGTATCGCCCGGTTCCCACGCGTCGAACAGGTCGTCCAGGACGAAGTCCGCCTCGCAGTCCTCCCAGTGCCGGCCGGGACCGGGACAGCCAGCCATGGGGTCCTCGGGTATCGGCGCGTGCGGATCGCCCCAGCGGAGGAGGAACTCCAACTCCCAAGCGGCCGGGTCCGCGGCAGCCCCGCCGGGCGGCGTGTCCGGCGGGTCCGGTTCGGGAAGGCAGTTCCCTGTCATGGGACTAGTCCACCACCTGCTGCCGACAGTTTGCGCTGCCACCGGCACCTGCCGCACCGGCCCGAAACTGCCGGCCCGCGGAACGGCGGAAGCCGCGGCAGCGCTGGCACGGCGCCGTCGACCCTCCAGTCACCGTGCCTACCCTCGATCACGGTCCGTGGGGTAGTTTGTCATTCATGACGACGCTGACGCCGGATGCAGACAAAGTGGTTCCGATCGGGCGAATCGAACGGGTTGACGGCGACTACGTTCTGGCCTTCGACCTTCAGCTCGACTATCCGCGCAGCTACATTTGGAGCCTGCTCACCGAGCGGGAGAGGGTCGCCAAATGGCTGGGCAATCTGCTCGACGACTGGGCGATAGGACACCCGTACGAATTGGACATTGGCGGCGGATCCGCAACCGGCACGGTGCTGCAGTACAACCCGCCGCTCAGCCTGCAGATCACTTGGGAGGACGAGCTGGGAGACGAGTCCGTGATCGAATGGCGGGTGCTCGAAAGCGCCGGCGGCACCTTGCTGCAGTTCCGTGCACGGACCGAAAGCACGGATTTCCTGACCGAGGGCAGTGCGGGGTGGCAGACCATTCTGGAAGGGCTGGAAGCCGTGGCCGCCGGCCGCAGTCCCGACACTTCCATCGACCGCTGGACGCCGCTGCGCGAGGCCTATGCCAGGGAATACTCGCTCTCTCCATCGATGGGCTCGTTGCGACGGGAATCCGGCCACCCGGCCGTACACTTCGACAGGCTCCTTGACGCGGACCGGGACACAGTCTGGCAGGCCCTGACCGATCCCGCGCAGTTTTCCCGCTGGCTGGCCCCCGGAATCCTCCAGCTGCAGGTCGGCGGCGCGATGAGGCTGGACTTCCCGGACTATTCGCTCGAGGGGGACGTGTCCTACGTGCTCAACGACCAGGCGCTGGAGTACAGCTGGTCCAGTCCCGAGGTCCAGGAGAGTTCGGTCCACTGGCTGCTGTCCCCGGCGGGCTCCAAAACGCTGCTGCAGCTGAACCATGTCGTGCGCTCACCGGCCAAAATCGACGTGCTGCTGGCCAAATGGCACGGCAGGCTGGACGCGCTGGCGACGCTGCTGGCCGGCGGTGAGGTGCATCCCTCCGCGCACCGGCTGGACGCCTTGACACGGTTCTACCGGCGGGCCTTCGGCACCGGAACGCCGGACAGCCGCAGCAGCTGAATGGACGGTGCCCTGCTGCACTGGCTGGCCCGGCCGGCCGTCGAGGTGGCTCCCGGCCTGCTCGGCGCCAGGTTTTCACACACGACGGCGGAGGGTGAAGTAGCGGTCAGGATCACCGAGGTCGAGGCGTATTTGGGCGAGCACGACCCGGGATCCCATGCCTACCGCGGCATGACCAACCGGAACCGGACCATGTTCGGGCCGGCCGGCCATATCTATGTCTACTTCACCTACGGCATGCACCACTGCGTGAATATCGTGTGCGGCCACGAGGGCCAGGCCACCGGTGTGCTGGTCCGGGCAGGGGAGGTGACGGACGGGCTGGACCTGGCCCGGCGCCGTCGTGCGTCGGCCAGGAACGACGCCGAGCTGGCCAAGGGGCCGGCCCGGCTGGCGCAGGCCCTCGGTCTGACGCTTGCCGACAACGGCCGGGCATTCCAGCCCGGTTCCCTGACGCTGCAGCTGCCGCACGCCTCGGCCCAGCATGTTCGGTCGGGGCCGCGCGTGGGCGTGGGCGGGGAAGGCGGGACGGAGGCTTATCCGTGGCGCTTCTGGATCGCCGGGGACCGGACCGTCTCGCCCTACCGGCCGGCCAAGCCCCGCAGCCGCGCCGGCCAGGACGCAGAGGCCTGAACTGCCGACCCGTTCCCGCGATCCAACCTTTATCGGATCTTTACCGGTTCGCACTGCGTACACTGTGATCATTCAGCTCAATACCGTAAAATAGACGGTCGGTCATTGCTGGAGGGAACTAAATAATGCAGGATGCGGACACGGCTCATGCAGAGTTGGAACACGAGCGCGACTACGTCGCCGGATTGTACCAACGCCTCGACGAACTGCGCGCCGAGAAGCAGGAACAGCTGGCCAGGGTCCGCAGCGGGGGAGCCGTGGGCTCGATGCAGAACGTGTCCGAGCGCGACGCGTTTGCCAGCATGTACGAGGACCGGCTCGCGCAGCTGAACGCCGTGGACGACCGCCTGGTCTTCGGCCGGCTGGACCTGGACAGCGGCGAAACCCGCTACATCGGCAGGATCGGCCTGAGCACCTCCGACCTGCAACGGCTCATGGTGGACTGGCGCGCCCCTGAGGCCGGCGCTTTCTACCAGGCGACGGCTTTCGACCGGCTCGGCGTCCGGCGCCGGCGGCACCTGATCCTGAAGGGCCGGCAGGTCCGGGGCATCGAGGACGACGTCCTGGATGCGTCGCTGCTTTCCGACTCCAGCTCCCTGCAGGGTGAAGGCGCCCTGCTCGCGGCCCTGAATTCCAAGCGCACCGGGCAGATGTCCGACATCGTGGGCACCATCCAGGCCGAACAGGACCGGATCATCCGGGCACCCATGCCCGGCGTTCTGGTGGTCCAGGGCGGGCCAGGCACCGGCAAGACGGCAGTGGCGCTGCACCGCGCCGCCTATCTGCTCTACACGCACCGGGAGCGGCTGAAATCCGCCGGGGTGCTGCTGGTAGGCCCGTCGGGTTCCTTCATGACCTACATCGAGCGGGTGCTGCCCTCCCTGGGCGAGACCGGCGTCGTCATGGCGACCTTGGGCCGGCTGATGCCGGGCATTAACGCCGTGCCGGAAAGCAACCCGGCCGCCGCCGAAATCAAGGGCCGGCTTGCGATGGCCGACGTCGTCGCCCGCGCCGTCGCCAACCGCCAGCGCGTGCTGGCGGAGCCGCGCCAACTCAACGTCGAAGGCACCATCCTGACGCTGACCCCGCGCCAGGTGGTCCGGGCGCGCGACAAGGCACGGGCGACCGGAAAGCCGCACAACGAGGCGCGGGGCACCTTCGTGAAAGTCCTGCTGCGCGAACTGACCGAGCAGCTGATGGAAAAGCTCGAGAAGTCCTCGGGGGCCGGCAACACGGCGGACCGCTCCTACCTGGCCGAAGACGTACGGTCCTCCCGGGACGTGCGCGTGGCCCTGAACCTGTGCTGGATGCCGCTGACACCGGAAAAGCTGATCGGCGAGCTGCTGAGCAAGCCGGCCCACCTGGCCGCGGCCATGCCCGGCTTCACCGAGGCCGAGCGGGAACTGCTGCTGCGGGACCCGCAGGCCCCCTGGACCGAGGCCGACGTGCCGCTGCTGGACGAGGCCGCCGAGCTGCTCGGCGAGCTGGATGCCTCGGCCGGCCGGGACAAGGCCCACCAGGACCACGAACGCGCCCGGGACCTGGCCAACGCCGAGCAGTCGCTGAAGAACGTGGACCAGATGCTGAAGGAAGCAGGCATCAATGGAGTCGTCAGCGCCGAGGACCTGGCCGACCACAACCGAGGCCAGGAGACCCGCCTGACGGCGGCGGAGCGGGCGGCCGCGGACCGGACGTGGGCCTTCGGACACATCGTGGTGGATGAAGCACAGGAGCTCTCGGCCATGCAGTGGCGGCTGCTGATGCGGCGCTGCCCGCTGAAGTCCTTCACCGTGGTGGGCGACATCGCCCAGACGAGTTCGGCCGCGGGCGCGCACTCCTGGCAGCAGGCGCTGGAGCCGTTCGCGCAGGACCGCTGGCGGCTGGAGGAGCTGACTGTCAATTACCGCACTCCCGCGCAGATCGCGGAAGCCGCGGTACGCATGGCAGTGGCTGCCGGCCTGGTGGTCTCGGCGCCCAAGGCCGTCCGGGACGGCCGGTGGACGCCGATCGTGGACCGGATCGACGGCGGGAAGGAGGACGGCAGCGCGCTGGTTTCGCACCTGCTCGAGGTGCTCCCGGAGGAGCTCGACGCCGTCGACGGGGGCCTGCTGGCGGTCATCGCCGCAGAACACCGGGTGGCCGAGGTGCGCACCGCCGTCGCGCGCAGGTACGGGGAACGGGTCGGCTCCGGGGCCGGCGGGCTGGGACAGGACATTACGGTGATCGGGCCGAAGGAGGCCAAGGGCCTGGAGTTCGACGGCGTCGTACTCCTGGAACCGGGCGAGTTGCTCGACGGGCTGGGCGGCAAGGTCGGCGACCTCTACGTGGCCATGACCAGGCCCACGCAGCGGCTGCGCCTGATCGCCGCCGGCGAGGTCCCTGCAGGCATCGAAGGCTGATAATTTAGGATGCGTGTCGACTAATACGTTCTTGAGTTCCCAAGCCAACGATCCGAGTTTTGCCAATGTCTGGCAGGAACTGAAATGGCGTGGCCTGGTCCACGTATCTACCGATGAAGCCGAGCTGGAAAAGCTGCTGGCAGGGGAACCGATCACGTATTACTGCGGCTTCGACCCCACGGCTCCGAGCCTGCACCTCGGCAACCTGGTGCAGCTGCTGACCATGCGCCGGCTCCAGTTGGCCGGACACAAGCCACTCGGGCTGGTCGGCGGTTCCACCGGCCTGGTGGGAGATCCGCGGCCGACGGCCGAGCGCACCATGAATACCAAGGAAACGGTGGCCGAGTGGGTGGGCTACCTCCAGGGCCAGGTGCAGCGCTTCCTGAACTTCGACGGCGAGAATGCCGCGCGCATCGTGAACAACCTGGACTGGACGGCGCCGATGGGCGTGCTGGACTTCCTGCGCGATATCGGCAAGCACTTCCGCGTCGGAACGATGATCAAGAAGGACATTGTTGCCTCCCGCCTGAACTCGGACGAGGGCATTAGCTACGCTGAATTCAGCTACCAGATCCTCCAGGGCATGGACTACCTGGAGCTGTTCCGCCAGTACGGCTGCGTGCTGCAGACCGGCGGCTCCGACCAGTGGGGCAACCTCACCAGCGGCATCGATCTGATCCACAAGGTCGAAGGCAAGAGCGTCCACGCCATGGGCACCCCGCTGATCACCAACTCGGACGGGACGAAGTTCGGCAAGAGCGAGGGCAACGCCATCTGGCTCGACGCGGCCATGTGCAGCCCTTACACGATGTACCAGTTCTGGCTGAATACCGCGGACGCGGACGTGATCGACCGGCTGAAGGTGTTCACCTTCAAGTCCAAGGCCGAAATCGAGGAACTCGAGCAGGCAGTGACCGAACGCCCCCACAAGCGCGAAGCACAACGGGCCCTGGCTTACGATGCGACCTCCATCGTGCACGGCACGGAGGCGACCGAAAAGGTTATTGCCGCTTCCGCGGCCCTGTTCGGCCAGGGCGAGCTGGGACAGCTCGATGAGCCAACGCTCGTGGCCGCGACCGCAGAATTGCCCAGCGCCACAGCGGACCGGAAGTCGCTCGGAATCGTGGACCTGCTGGTTGCTTCCGGTCTGGCTGCCAGCAATTCCGCCGCCCGCCGAACCGTGGCCGAGGGCGGGGCCTATGTGAACAACGAGAAAATCACGGATGCCGAGGCCGTGATCGATGCCACGAAACTGCTGCACGGCAAGTACCTGCTGATGCGCCGGGGCAAGCGCACTCTCGCCGTGGTCGAGGTACCGGCCTGACGAGTGCGGGCGGCCTGAACCGGCGCCGGCGCGCCCTGCAGGGCCAGGGCCGGCCCGCTCCTGAACGATTACGGGCCCGGCGGGGCGGAAACCCCGCCGGGCCCGCTGTTGTTCGGGCCCATTGGGACGGATTTGCCCGGGCTGCGGGAAGCGTGTATTGTTTTCTGAGTCGCCGCCGCCCGGCAGTGAAAACTGCGGAGGCCGGGCAGACAAAACCCCTCAATATATTCGCGGTATTCCGTGCATGC
>NZ_JBHTML010000126.1:0-12657 GCF_042679445.1 Arthrobacter sp. GCM10027362 | reverse complement strand
CCGGTTCAAGGGCGGCGTCGGCACCGCCTCGCTGCCGATGGCGGGGGCGAATGCCGGGATTGTGGTCGGCGCGCTGGCGGTGGTCAATGCAGCCGGGGCACCGGTGGTCCCCGGCCGGCTTCCCGGCGGCCGGACGGGCGGGAAGCGGGCCCGTGGAGACCACGGCCCGCTGAACACCACCTTGTGCGTGGTGGCCACCAACGCCGTACTGGACCCGGCGGAAGCCAAGCGCACGGCGTCGTCGGCCCACGCCGGCCTGGCCCGCGCCCTGGACCCCTCCCACACGCTGGTGGACGGCGACGCCGTCTTCTGCCTGGCCACCTGCGCCCGGCCCTTGGCGGCCGAAGGGCCGGCGGATCCGCGGCTGCAGCTGCAGGTGCTGGCGGCCGAGGCGGTCCGGCTGGCCATCCTGGACGCGGTGGCGAATGCCGAGGCCGTGGAAACTTCCGCCGTCAGACTTGCAAAGTACCCCGATTTAACTTAAGGGCACCGCAGGAGTACAGTTGACTGTTGGTTGTGTCTGCCTCCGTGCCCATTTTCCGGGCGCGCGAGCCGGATTAACCCGGAAGCCTGCGGCCGCCAGTTGCGGGGCCGGGCAATCAGAACCCAAACACTAACCCCGCCCCGGCGGTGGTTACTGACGTTAGCGGAGGCTATGGCTAAAAAAGACGGTGTCATTGAGATTGAAGGCACTGTGCAGGAAGCGCTGCCCAATGCGATGTTCCGAGTCGAACTGACCAACGGGCACGTTGTGCTTGCCCACATCTCAGGCAAGATGCGTCAGCACTACATCCGGATCCTCCCCGAGGACCGGGTTGTGGTGGAACTTAGCCCCTACGACCTCTCCCGGGGCCGTATTGTCTACCGCTACAAGTAAAGACTTTGTGTGCCTCCCCGGAGGCTGCGCCAAGTAGTTACGCGAACTGAATACTGCAAACAACGCAAAGGAAAACCATGAAGGTCCAGCCGAGCGTCAAGCGGATCTGCGACAAGTGCCAGGTGATTCGTCGCAAGGGCAATGTCATCGTGATCTGCGAGAACCCGCGCCACAAGCAGCGCCAGGGCTAAGCTCCCTGCTTTCGCAGGGCGCTTCCCGCGCGTAGTAATTCCATAAAGGCAGTGCAGCAGGAAGCTTTCCTGCACACCCCCGGGCACGGAGGCCGGGGACCCGGTAACCCGGGACGCACTGCTTCAGACCTCCGGATACCACAAGGAGAACCGCCAATATGGCTCGTCTCGCTGGCGTAGACATTCCCCGCGAAAAGCGGGTAGTCATTGCGCTTACCTACATCTACGGCGTGGGCAAGACCCGTGCAGAGCAGACCATCGCCGAGACCGGGATCAGCCCGGACACTCGCGTCAAGGACCTCACCGATGCCGAGCTCGTGCAGCTGCGTGACTACATCGAAGGCAACTTCAAGGTTGAGGGTGACCTCCGCCGTGAGGTGGCAGCCGACATCCGCCGCAAGGTTGAGATCGGTAGCTACGAAGGCCTCCGCCACCGTCGTGGCCTGCCCGTTCGCGGACAGCGCACCAAGACCAACGCCCGTACCCGCAAGGGTCCGAAGCGCACCGTCGCCGGTAAGAAGAAGGCCCGCTAAAACTTAGCGGTTGCTAGCTACCCATAAACCTTTGCAGTAGGAGAACCAATGCCCCCGAAGACTCGTGGAGCGGTCCGCAAGCCGCGTCGCAAGGATAAGAAGAATATTGCGCTTGGACAGGCGCACATCAAGAGCACCTTTAACAACACCATCGTGTCCATCACGGACCCGACCGGTGCTGTGATTTCCTGGGCGTCCGCCGGCGAAGTCGGCTTCAAGGGCTCCCGCAAGTCCACCCCGTTCGCCGCGCAGATGGCTGCCGAGGCCGCTGCCAAGCGCGCCCAGGAGCATGGCCTGAAGAAGGTCGACGTCTTCGTGAAGGGCCCGGGGTCCGGACGCGAAACCGCAATCCGTTCGCTGCAGGCCGCCGGCCTCGAGGTCGGCTCCATCCAGGACGTCACCCCCAGCGCCCACAACGGTTGCCGTCCCCCGAAGCGCCGCCGCGTCTAGTCGGTCCTCAGGCAACTTTCGGCCGCCGTACGGAATTCCTTCAGCTCGCTGCGGGATCCTTGCGGCGGCTGAAGGGCCCTTGCCGTGCGTTCGCGGCGGCATCGGCGTGCCTGGCCAAGGCTGACTGGCCGTCCTTTTCCACCAATCGTGTTGCGTCATATAGCGGATGCTCGCTGAAAGGAAATCTAAGTGCTTATTGCACAGCGCCCCACACTTACTGAAGAAGTAGTGGCCGATAACCGCTCCCGGTTCGTCATCGAACCGCTGGAGCCGGGCTTCGGCTACACCCTCGGCAACTCGCTCCGCCGCACGCTGCTCTCCTCGATCCCCGGTGCCGCCGTCACCAGCATCCGGATCGATGGTGTGCTGCACGAGTTCACCACGGTTCCGGGCGTGAAGGAAGATGTCACCGAGATCATCCTGAACATCAAGAACCTGGCCGTCTCCTCCGAGCATGACGAACCCGTGGTCGCCTACCTGCGCAAGCAGGGACCCGGCGTCGTCACCGCCGCGGACATCGCGCCGCCGGCCGGCGTGGAGTTCCACAACCCGGACCTGCACATTGCCACGCTGAACGAGAAGGGCAAGTTCGAGCTCGAACTGACCATCGAGCGCGGCCGCGGCTATGTTTCCGCAGCGCAGAACAAGTCCGGCGATGCCGAGATTGGCCGTATTCCGGTGGATTCGATCTACTCGCCGGTGCTGAAGGTCACCTTCAAGGTTGAGGCAACCCGTGTCGAGCAGCGGACCGACTTCGACCGCCTGATCGTCGACGTCGAAACCAAGGATTCCATTGCGCCGCGCGACGCCGTCGCCTCCGCCGGAACCACCCTGGTTGAGCTGTTTGGCCTGGCCCGCGAGCTGAACACCGCCGCCGAAGGCATCGAGATCGGCCCGAGCCCCACGGATGCCGCGCTGGCAGCCGACATGGCCCTGCCGATCGAGGACCTGGAGCTCACCGTGCGCTCCTACAACTGCCTCAAGCGCGAGGGCATCCACACCGTGGGTGAGCTCGTGGCCCGCTCCGAGGCCGACCTGATGGACATCCGCAACTTTGGTGCCAAGTCCATCGACGAGGTCAAGGCCAAGCTGGTGGAACTGGGTCTGTCCCTGAAGGATTCCCCTCCAGGGTTCGACCTGGCCGCGCGTGCCGCTGCCATCGAAGAGGACGAAGCCGGCTACGGCGACGACGAACTCTAAACCGCAGGAATTCTGCCGCGCCGGCGCTTTTGGAGCGTTCTGCGGCACCATTTGAGGAGAATACATAATGCCTACGCCCACCAAGGGTCCGCGCCTCGGCGGCGGTCCGGCCCACGAGCGCCTGATGCTCGCCAACCTGGCCGCGTCGCTCTTCGAGCACAAGCGCATCACCACCACCGTCACCAAGGCCAAGCGCCTGCGTCCCTACGCCGAACGCCTGATCACCTTCGCCAAGCGCGGGGATCTGGCGTCCCGCCGCCGGGTGCAGGCTGCCATCTCGGCCCGCACCAACACCAATAAGGGCATCATCCACGAGCTCTTCACCGAGATCGCGCCGCAGCTGGCCAACCGCGACGGCGGCTACACCCGCATCACCAAGGTCGGCAACCGCAAGGGCGACAACGCCCCCATGGCCGTGATCGAGCTGGTGCTGGAGCCCGTGTCCGCGAAGCAGGCCGTGGTGAAGGAAGCCGAGAAGGCCACGGAGAAGGCCGCTCCGGCCGCTCCGGCTGCCGAGGAGACCCCGGCTGCCGAGTCCGCCGAGGCTCCGGCCGCCGAGGAAGCCGACGTGACCCAGACCGAGGCTGCCGAGGTCACCGAGGACGCCGCGGTGGAGGCCGACGAAGCGGCTCCGGAGGACGACGAGACCGACACCGAGAAGAAGTAGTCCCTCTTATCGGTAGAATCTGACTATGCCTCAGCAAAAGCCCGCCGTCCCCGCACAGGACGGCGGGCTTTTGCGTGTGCGCATGGACCTGTCCTACGACGGCGCACCGTTCCGGGGCTGGGCCGTGCAGCCCGGCCATCTGACCGTCCAGGGCGCACTCGAAGAGGCGCTGGAGGTCCTGATCCGCCGGCCGGTGCGGTTGACCGTGGCGGGACGGACCGACGCCGGAGTGCACGCGCGCGGCCAGGTGGTCCACTTCGACCTGGAGCCGGGGGAGTGGCAGGCACTCTCCCGCGGCCGGGACATCGATCCCGGTGCGGCGCTGGTGCGCCGGATGCGCGGGGTGCTGTCCAAGGTGCTCGGCGGCCGGGTCGGGGCTCCGGCCCCGCTGCGGGAACTGGCCGGGGCCATCGAGGTCCGCTCCGCCGTTCCCGCCCCGCCCGGTTTCGACGCGCGGTTCTCGGCCCTGTGGCGCCGGTACAGCTACCGGATCGCGGACCGGCCCGGGCTTTGGGACCCGCTGACCCGGCACACCACCCTGTGGCATGACCACCGGCTCGACGACAAGGCCATGAACAACGCGGCCGGGCGCCTGATCGGCATCCACGACTTCCTGTCCTTCTGCAAGCCCCGGGAAGGCGCCACCACCATCCGCGAACTGCAGCACTTCTCCTTCGTCCGCGGGCACGACGGCGTGATCACGGCCACGGTGCAGGCGGACGCCTTCTGCCACAACATGGTGCGGGCGCTGATCGGTGCCGCCCTGGTCGTTGGCGCCGAGCACAACCCGTACTGGCTGCACGAGCGGCTGCTGGCCCAGGTCCGGGACTCCCAGACCAAGCTGGCGGCCCCCCACCCGCTGGTGCTCGAGCATGTGGCGTATCCGCAGGACCACGAAATGACGCTGCGGGCCGAGCAGACCCGGGCCATGCGCGAATAGCGTCCGCGCCTAAAGGTCGGCGACCCCGGCCGGGTTTGTCAAGGGGCACCAGCCGGGGCCGCCGTCGTGTGCCTGCGCCTTGCAGGGCGCAGGCAGTCTGGGGATCAGCCGTTTTGGTCAGCTGAAGGAGCTGACGATGCTGATAACGGCAGGGCCTAGGATGACGATGAAGAGCACCGGGAAGATGCAGAACAACAGCGGGAAGAGGACCTTGACGGGGAGTTTCATGGCCTTCTCTTCGGCGCGCTGGCGCCGCCTGATCCTGGCTTCCTTAGCCTGGGTCCGCAGGACCTTGGCCAGCCCGATGCCGTATTTATCGGCTTGGACGATAGCCCGGACAAAGGTTTTCAGGTCCTGTACGGTGCTGCGATCAGCCATGGCCAGGTATGCTTCCGTCCGGCTGCGTCCTACCTGAATGTCCTGCAAGGTGCGGATGAGTTCATTGGCCAGCGGGCCTTTGCCGCTTTGCCCGGCCCGTGCCATCGCGGTTTCGAAGCCCAGCCCGGCTTCCACTGAAATCAGCATCTGGTCCAGGATGTTCGGCAGTTCCAGCTCGATTTCCTGCTGGCGCCTGGTACCTCGGTTGTGCATGAGCAGATCCGGCAGGAAATACCCAAAAGCAGTGACCCCTGCGGCAAAGAGAACCCAGCCTGGGCCGGCATTGCGGGTTAACACCAGGATTCCCAGAAGCGCACCGGCCAGCGCAAGCGCAGGCTTGGCCACGAGGATGCGTTCCAACGGCATGGACATAGGCCGTCCGGCCTTGGCCAGCAGCCTGTCCAGCTTGTCCACATAGCCGTTTGGAGTGATTTTGCGGGCTGTCCCGAGGAAAATGGGTGGACGGCTCACGGACTTTTCGGAGGATGTTATGGTTCCCCTGCCCAAGTTGGTTTGGATCAGCAGCCCGGAGCGGCGGTCCACCGTAAGAAGGGACCAGAAGAGGTAGACGGCGGGCAGGACTACGAGGGCTGCCAGCGCCCAGACAGTGAGAGTCATGGTTATCCGCCTTAGAACTTGATCTTAATGACGCGGCTCATCCAGAAGCTGCCCAAGCCCAGGAGGAAGATGCCGATTCCAATCAGGATGTTTCCTATCAAGGTCTGGGTGAGGGTGCCGATGTAGCTGGGGTTGATCATGGCCAGCAACAGGCACACGCCGATGGGCAGGGCACCTAGCACGTAGGCCGAGATCTTGCCCTCCGCGCTGAGGGAGCGGATTTGGCCTTTGATGTGTCCGCGCTCACGGATGGTCTCGCCCACCTGATCCAGTACCTCGGCCAGGTCGCCGCCAACTTCCCGATTGATATCCACCGCTTGAGCGATCCAGCCGAAGTCTTCATTGCGCATTCGGGTCGCCGAATCGGTGACCGCCTCTGTTAAGTCGCGGTTCAGCCTCGTCTCGTTGACGATGCGTCCGAGCTCCTCAGACATGGGGGCCTGGGACTCCTGGGCGGCGCCATCAAAAGCGCTGAGGATACTGTGCCCGGCCCGGAGGCCGCCCGTAATGAGCAGCACGGTGTCCGGTAGTTGCGCGTCGAATTTGGCCCGCCGTCTGTCGGAGAGCACGCTGAGGGCCAGCTTGGCGACCAGCGGTACCAGCGCAGCCAACAGGACGCCGATGAAGAGGTTCGTCAGGAAACCGCCCATAAGTCCTGTTGCCACCGTTGTTGCCATGACCAGGACAGTGAAATCGGCCGGAGCCATGTGCACGCCTGCGTTGTACAAAGCGTGTCGACTGTACCAACCGCCCGAGCGGCCCATGAAGCCATCTACGGTGTTCACCGCTGAATTGGTGAAACGGGAAAGGATGGAGAGCTGCTTAGCGCCGCTCGGCCGCCGCCGGGCCAACGGAATATCTGCACTTCGCGGCCTCAAAACGACGACGAAGAACAGTATCATTGACGCGCCCACCATGAGCAGGGCAGCTGCAAGAATCCATGGTGCCATGGTCATTGCCTCCCGGCCGGCGCAGGTGCGGCGAAGACCGACGGTGGGACGGAAATCCCGAGATCCGTGAAACGTTCGACGAAACGGGGACGTACTCCCGTGGAGATAGGCCGGCCCAGGAAGCGTCCATGCTGGTCTACCCCTGCCGAATAGTCGAAGACGAACGCATCCTGGAGTGTCACCACGTCCCCCTCCATGCCTTGGACCTCGGTCACATGCGTGACCCGCCGGGTCCCGTCCCGCAGGCGGGTCAGTTGCACAATCACGTCGACGGCGGAGGAAATCTGTTCGCGGATGGCCCGCAGCGGCAGGTCCATGCCGGCCATCAGCACAAGGGTTTCCAGACGGGACACAGCGTCCCGCGGCGAATTGGCGTGCACGGTTGAGAGCGAGCCGTCGTGGCCGGTATTCATCGCCTGCAGCATGTCGAGAGACTCACCGCCGCGGACCTCGCCGACAACAATACGGTCCGGCCGCATGCGTAGCGAGTTACGCACCAGTTCCCGGATGGCAATGGCGCCTTTGCCCTCGATGTTGGGCGGCCGGCTTTCCAGCCGAACTACATGCTGCTGCAGCAGTTGCAGTTCGACGGCATCCTCGATGGTGACAATGCGTTCTTCTTCCGGAATGAAGGAGGAGAGCGCGTTCAACAGTGTTGTCTTGCCGGTACCGGTGCCGCCGGAGACGATGACGTTCAGCCGGGCGCGTACGCAGGCGCTCAGCAGTTCTGCCATCTCTGGCGTCAAGGACCCGAACTCGATCAGCTTCTGGACCGTGAATGGAACTTTGCTGAACTTCCTGATCGTCAATGTGGGGCCGCTGACGGCCAGCGGCGGGATAATGGCATTGACGCGCGAGCCGTCCGCCAGCCGGGCATCCACCAAGGGAGAGGATTCGTCGATCCTGCGTCCAACGCGGGAGACGATCCGCTCAATGACCCGGCGCAGATGCGCCTCGGAGCTGAACCGGAAGTTGGTCAACTGCAGCCGGCCCTGGCGTTCGATGTAGATGCGATCGTGCCGGTTGACCATGATTTCGGTGATGCTTGGGTCCTCCAGCAGGCGCTGGAGTGGGCCATAGCCCAGGACTTCGTCCGCCAGTTCCCGGATGAGCCGGCGCCGTTCCTGCGGCGTCAGCGGCACCTGTTCGTCATCGATGATGGAGGAAAGTTCCTCCCGGGCAAGCTTGCTCAGCTCGTCCTCGTTAACGGAGGAGTCGCTGATCCTGCCGCCCATCCGCTCGAACAGGGTCTGTCCCGCGCGCGCCTTCAGACCAGCCAAGGCATCCGTTACCGGGTCCGTACTGGCAGGAACGCTGCCAGGTGTCGCCGCTCCCGGGGGCGCGGATATGTACGGCGCAGGTGCTGCCTCCGGCGTCATGGCCGGTACCCGGGTGGGCGCGGTCAGTTCTTCTGCTTCGGTGAAGCTGGCTTCGCGTGCCCGTACCGCGTCGAGCCGGTCTGAGAGTTTCACGAGACAACCACCCTTCGATGAAGCTTTTTCTGCATATCGGAAATCCGGTCCGGGTCGAAGCGCTGGACGAGGTGCCTCAGGCCTTTGGTGGCCGAGTCGCGGGTGTTGTCCTGCAGCAGCGGGATGCCGCGATTGGTCGAAAACGGCACGGTGCGGGAGCGGGGGACAACCACGTCCACCGGCACCCCGATAGTCGCCTCGATGTCCTGGACGCTCAGCCCGGACCGCCGGTCCGCGAAGTTGAGCACGACGTGGCGGCCCTGGGGCATCAGTCCCAGTTCGTTCAGGATGTTAAAGCCCGAGCGGAGCCCGCGGATGCTCGGGACGTCCATGCCGCAGACCCACACTCCGTCCGTAGCTTGTTCAAGGGTGGCCAGGCAGTGCTCGCCGAGGCCGGGTGCGGTGTCGACCACAATGTACTTGAATTCAAGCGTGAGCTGCCGAATGAGCCTGCTGACATGTTCGGCGGTGACGCGGTCTGCGTGTGCAGGAGTCCGCGGGGCACACAGGGCATAGATGCCTGCAGGATGCGGTGTCAGGAAGGTCTTGAGGACCATCGAGTCCTGGACTGCAGATCCATACACTGCATCGGTGATGGTATGTTCCGGTTCGAGCATGAGCCCGGTACCGACGTCACCGAACTGCAGGTCCAGGTCCACGATCACCACGTTCTGCGGAGCCACCTTGCCGAGCCCGATGGCCAGGTTTGTTGCCACAGTGGTCTTGCCCACCCCGCCCTTGGGCGACATGACCGCGATGACACGGGCCGGAGAGTCCAAGGGTTCTGCCGCAATGGCCAGGCCGCGTCGCCGGCTGGCGGCGGCCAGGCAGGCGCGTTCCAACAGCCGGTGCAGCTCGCCGTCCTCGGCAGCGGGGGAAATAATGTCGCGGATCCCTGCCTGCATGGCGGCCAGTACCAGTTCATGGCTGGAGTCGGCGACCAGGACCAGGCTGATTTCGGGGTGCTTCAAATCCAGCACCTTGGCAAACTCCAGCGCCCGGGCCGTTTCCAAACCCGGTCCCAGGAACAGCACTTCGGGCAGTTCCGCGGGATCGGCCGGTAGGACGGCTGTCGGACTGCCGTTCAGGACCTCCGGTGGGAGGACCTGCACCGCACCGGAGAAACCGGCGGCCACTGCCTGGCGCAGGCGTGTTTCGAAGGCCCCGGCGGCCGTGATCAGAAGGAAGCGGTTCATCAGAAGACCTCCGCCAAAGTGCTTACAGGGGGATTGCTTTCGGTGGCTGTGGAAGGTTCCTTGGACAGCCAGAGCTTGCCGAATTCGGCCGCGAACACTAGTTGGGATGCTTCCTTGTCGGTGACCGCCAAGGTGACGAAGGCAGCACCGGAGGAGGCAGCCGCGCCCTGTTGCGGGCCCGCGGGCTTGTTGCCAGCTGCGCCGGGTGACTGCTGCACGGACGTGACCAGGACCTTGTGGAACTTCATGTCGGTGAATTCCTTGAAACCGCGAAGCTGTGGATTCACTGCGGCGTTCGATGGGACACTGTCGTCCGTCTTGAATGACAGGAAGACTCCCACGGTGTCACCGGCGGCAAGACGGCCGCCCATCATCCGCTCGGGCTCAAGCAGGAAGGTGACTTCCTGCTTGCCCTCCGGTACGGCGGCGGTGCCCGGTTCCGTGGCCGCATTCCGGTTCACCAGACGGGAGGTGAGCAGCTGCTCGCCCGGCTGGAGCTCGACGGCGGTCACCTTCCCCTTCTGGTCCGTGAGCGCAGCCAAGGCACCAGCCGGCACGGCCGCGGACGGCACGGATTCCACTTTGACGGATTTGCCGAGCTCCGCTACCGGTGTGCCTGCCGGAATCCGCTTCTGGACTACTAGTACATCGACGGGTTGCATCCCCGCTGCCGCCCGGCGGTCCGCGTTCTGCACGTAGATTACGAGCAGGACTGTTCCGATCACCGCCAGCAGCGCCGCTGCTATGCCCCCCAGCACGCGAGCTTTCACTGTAGATTCCCCAATCTATTGGTATTACCTGGTCAGGGCGACTATTGATCCCCCGAAATTTGGCCCGGTTCCCAGGCTGAGTCCTTCCTCCAGGGATACGAACCGGGTGAAGTAGCCTTGGATACCCCGGCAGTTTCCGGTGCATGACGGCGCCGCTGGATCAAGGCTTGTCAGAGAAGGACCACCGCCGAACTTCCACCCAGTTACTTGGAAGGCGGCGAAACCGGTCAGCTGGTAAGTTGCACGTTGGCCGCTGCCCGATGAGGTACCGAAAACCGGCACCAGGATCGGCTGGTCCTTAAGTGTGGCCAGTTGAGGCTCGCATGCTCCAGGAAAATCATTGCCCGGGTTGTTGCCTGCCTCGCCTGCTGCGAGATCGACCTGTGCCTCACAGGTTCCCCCGTCCATATCCAGCCAGCCGAAGCCTCCGCTGACGTAGCCGTTTTGGGCGGCGCAGCCCGGATAGTCCGGTGTGTTCTCGTCGTAGCGCAGCAGCAGATGCGTCGGGGTCGGATTTCCGGTGAAGTTGCCAGTGCTCTGGAGCTCGGCCAACTGGGCCGGTGAGAGGCTTTGCTTGAACACGCATTCGCCGATTGTCCAAGGCAGCGACGTCCCCGAACTTGGGCTGCCCCACGAAGCTTCCGCTGCGGCGCGGACAGTCACGGAGTCCTCGCCGAGGAAACGGGCGAAGAATGTCGCCAGTCCCGGTGCGCCGGTCCCGGCGTCCTGGGCAAGGGTTTGAACCCTGACTGTCGTAACTGACGGGAAAGAAACGCCTTCTACTCCGCTGACGTTGTCCAGGGCATTGCCGTTGATCAATCCTTGGGCCGTCGCATTGACGTTCCCGCAGCTTCCCATTCCACAGTCTTGGGCAATTGCCAGAGCCGCGGCATCTGCACCGTTTTGAAGCTGGGCTTTTTCCCAAAAGACAGCACCGGCATCCACGGCGATGGCGGCGAATCCAAGCAGCGCAGTCATGAGGAAAGCGACCATGACGGCGGACGCACCGCGCTCGCTGTCAGCTGTCTTCCTTACCCACCGCATCGCATGGCCCCCCGGCTTTGCAAATTTATCGGCCCAAAGAATCCGGTCACGCTCGCGTAGCTGTATGTGATTGTCACCGTCACCTGGCTGCCGGCAGCGCAGCTTCCCGGCACGGCGACGTTTCCACCACCTAGGGCTGGGTTTAGCCCCGGTGCGGCAGCGATGGCTGCTGCAGTTGCCTGGCCGGCATCTTTGGTTACCGCCATGACCCGGGCACCCTCGCGGGCGGCCTGGGCCAGCGAGATCTCGGTAAAGAACGCCCGTCCGAAATCCGCAATACCGATAATCAGGATGAGAAGGACCGGCAGTACGAGGGCGAATTCGACAGCCGCTGCGCCGCGCTCGGACCGCAACCTTTTGCTCTTCATTTGGCTGCCTTCCCCGATTAGGAAATGGAGTGGCTGGCGGGCTGTAGTTTCCGCCCGCCAGCCACTGCTGAAATCCCTACTTAGATACCAACGGTCGCCCGGACATCGGCGAACAGGGCCGCCAGGAGCGGCTGCAGGAACGTGAACGCACCCACGACGGCCACGGCCACGAGGGCGAGCACGATGCCGTACTCCGTCGCGCTGGCGCCCTTCTCCTCGCCCTTCAGGCGGTCGGTGGCGGTGGCGAAGAAGGTCTGGAGGGTGGCGTAGAGAGCGAGCATGAGTGACCCCTTTACTGGTGCGTGAAGTGAATAGAGACCTCCCGGACCGACTGTCCGGAACCCCCAACTTGGCCCCTGTGGACCTCGTTGGAATCAAACTATTCACCGCAGCAGGGTGCGCACCATAAGTGGAGGTACTCGATTACCGGCCGGCAATTACGCGTGGCACCGCGGAGGCACCTGCGCCCGCAGGATCCGGTACGCAGCCGGGTACTGCCGGTCAGGCCTATGAATAGATCAGGACCGGGGCGAGCACCGAGGCCAGGATCATGGCCGGGCCGAAGGGGATTTCCGAGTCGCGTGTGGCCCGCCGGGTCAGCAAGAGCGCGATGCCGGCCGCCGCGCTGAGCAGAAAGGCGCCCATCAGCACGAACAGCCAGCTGCCGAAGCCGAGGTAGCCGGCGTACAGGCCGACGGCGGCGGCGAGTTTGACGTCGCCCATGCCGATGCCCCCGGGCCGGATCAGGGCCAGGGCCAGGTAGACGGCGAACAGTCCGGCGCCGCCGAGGACGCCGCCCAGCATCCGGTCCCAGGCGCCGGTCATCAGGCTGGCCAGGCCCAGCAGGAGCAGGGCGCCGAGCAGGAACGGGGCCACCAGCCGGTTGGGCAGCAGCTTGTGCCGGATGTCGATCGCGGCCAGCAGCACCCCGAGGGCGGCCAGCAGCAGGAAGGCCGGCAGGGCCCAGACGGGCCCGAAGGCCCAGGCCAGCAGCCCGCCGGCG
>NZ_JBHTML010000125.1:0-12696 GCF_042679445.1 Arthrobacter sp. GCM10027362 | reverse complement strand
GGCACCCGGGAACCGCCATCGGACGGGACCGCGGCGGGCGCGGCTCCCGGCGCCATGGGGGCGGCCGCCTTGCCCGTTACGGAAGCAGCGGTCGCGCCGGTCCGGGCCTGACTGCCGGGACCGGAAGAATGCTGCAGGTCCGCAGCTAGCGCACCCGCCGGATTTTGCACCGTGGCAGGGACGCTATCCGATGCCGGCCTACCCGCCACCGGCTTCGCGCCGGCGGTCGGCAGCGCAGACTTCGGCCTGGCGGGCACCGCATCACGTGCCACCGGATGTGCCGGGATCTCGAGCCGGCCGGCAAAATCCGACGCCAACTGGGGAATCCACGGTGCGAAAACGGTGGCAGTGAGCAAGCCGAGGCTGCCGAGGAAACCGACGACGGCGCCGATGCTGAAGGCGTTGACCATGATCAGGAAGTAGAACGCCGTCGCGAAGGACGCCGTCACGGACGCGAACTGGTCCACGGACAGCGAACCGATGCGCAGCTTGGTCTTCGGGGCCACGCGGCGGATGACAAACAGCACCAGGACGGCCGCCGGCAGCAGGATGCTCAGACCCAGATGGAACAGGCTCGCGGAGTTCCACTGGTTCAGGCCAACCCCCCTGAGCACGGTGGTGGGCAGGACCGAGGCCAGGAACAGCAGTGCCACCGAAACGGCGACGACGACATCCCGCAGGGTGAACGGCCCGACCAGGGCCGTGCTGGGCTCGCCTCCGGCGGCCACTGTCTGATCTGCCATCTTGCATCTCCGATCTTTGCTGCCTCGTAAGCCGTGCACGGCACTAGACGATGGTCTTTAGCCTAATAAAGGTTCCGGACCTTCACTAGTTGCCGCTCCGGGGCCGGCGGCAAACCGTTCGCCGCACGATCCCGCCCGCTCACGGCACCATTGTGACGGCAAACACGCGATGTCATGTCCACGCGCTAATGTGGTGAGCAGCACCAGTGGCCACGACCGCCCTGTGCGATGTTGCCTTGCCCGTCGCGACACCATGAAGGGGTCCCAGATGTCCGAAGCCAACGGAAGCCAGTCGGCTGCCGCCCAGAGCGATGCGCTCGAGAACCTGCTGCACGAAAACCGCCGGTTCGCCCCGGACCCGGAGTTTGCCGCCAATGCCGTGGCCCAGCCTGGCATTTATGAGGAAGCGGCGGCGGACCGGCCGGGGTTCTGGGCCAGGCAGGCCCGCGAGCTGCTCTCCTGGGACAAGGACTTCAGCGAGGTCCTGGACTGGTCCAACCCGCCGTTCGCCAGGTGGTTCGCCGACGGGACGCTGAACGCGGCCTACAACGCGCTGGACCGGCACGTGGAGAACGGGCTCGGGGACCGGGTGGCGATTTATTTCGAGGGCGAGCCGGGAGACACCCGCACCTACACCTACGCGCAGCTGACCGAGGAGGTGAAGAAGGCCGCCAACGCGTTCGAGTCCCTCGGCGTGGCCAAGGGCGACCGGGTGGCCGTGTACCTGCCGATGATCCCGGAGGCGGTCATCACCATGCTCGCCTGTGCGCGGATCGGCGCGGTGCACTCGGTGGTCTTCGGCGGCTTCTCCGCCGAGGCCCTGCGCTCGAGGATCGAGGACGCCGAGGCCAAGCTGGTGGTCACCGCGGACGGGACCTTCCGGCGCGGCAAGCCCTCCCCGCTCAAGCCGGCCGTGGATGCGGCCCTGGCCGCCGACGGGCACACCGTGCAGAACGTCGTGGTGGTGCGGCGCAACAACGAGCCGGTGGACTGGACCGACGGGCGGGACCAGTGGTGGCACGAAACCGTTCAGACCGCCTCCCCGGTGCACACCCCGGTGGCGCACGGGGCCGAGCACCCGCTGTACATCCTCTACACCTCCGGCACCACCGGAAAACCCAAGGGCATCCTGCACACCACCGGCGGCTACCTCACCCAGTGCGCCTACACCCACCAGGCCGTGTTCGACCTCAAGCCCGAGACCGACGTGTTCTGGTGCACCGCCGACATCGGCTGGGTCACCGGGCACTCCTACGTCGCCTACGCCCCGCTGATCAACGGCGCCACCCAGCTGATGTACGAGGGCACCCCGGACACCCCGCACCAGGGCCGCTGGTGGGAACTGGTGCAAAAGTACAAGGTCTCCATCCTCTACACCGCCCCCACCGCCATCCGCACCATGATGAAGTGGGGCGAGGCCATCCCGGCCCAATACGACCTGTCCTCCCTGCGCGTGCTCGGCTCCGTCGGGGAGCCGATCAACCCCGAGGCCTGGATGTGGTACCGGCGCGTCATCGGGGCCGACCAGGCCCCGGTCGTGGACACCTGGTGGCAGACCGAGACCGGGGCGCACATGATCGCCCCGCTGCCCGGGATCACCGAGACCAAGCCCGGCTGCGCGCAGACGGCCATCCCCGGCATCGCCGTGGACGTGGTGGACGAGACGGGCAAATCCGTGCCCAACGGCCACGGCGGCTACCTGGTGGTGCGCGAGCCCTGGCCGGCCATGCTGCGCGGGGTCTGGGGCGACCCGCAGCGGTTCCAGGACACCTACTGGTCCCGCTTCGAGAACATGTACTTCGCCGGCGACGGCGCCAAGCGCGACGAGGACGGGGACATCTGGCTGCTGGGCCGGGTGGACGACGTGATGAACGTCTCCGGCCACCGCCTCTCCACCACCGAGATCGAGTCCGCCCTGGTCTCCCACCCGGCGGTGGCCGAGGCCGCCGTCGTCGGCGCCGCGGACGAGACCACCGGCGAGGCCGTGGTCGCCTTCGTCATCCTGCGCGGCGCCGCCGGGCAGTCCGCCGAGGACATCACGGCCGAGCTGCGCAACCACGTGGGCACCGAAATCGGCCCGATCGCCAAGCCGCGGAAGATCCTCGTCGTGCCCGAACTGCCCAAGACCCGCTCCGGCAAGATCATGCGCCGCCTCCTCAAGGACATCGCCGAAGGCCGCGAGGCCGGGGACGCGACCACCCTGGCCGACAACACCGTTATGGCCCAAATCGCCAGCAGCCTCAAGGGCTGAGCAGGTCGGTCGGCACGGCGCATTCGCCGCGCGGCGGATGCGCCGTGCCGACCCGGCCGGGGCATAGTTAAGCCATGACTTCATCGAGCCCGACCGAAGAGAACGCAACGGCCACCACGATCCTGGTCCTCAACGGCCCCAACCTGAACCTGCTGGGGAGCCGGGAACCGGAGATCTACGGTTCCGCCACGCTTCGGGACGTGGAGCAGTTGGCCGCAGACACCGCGGCCGGGCATGGCTGGATCGTGCAATGCGTGCAGTCCAACCATGAGGGCGAGTTGATTGACGCCATCCACGGCGCCCGGGCCAGTGCCGCCGGGATCGTGATCAATCCCGGCGGCTACAGCCACACCTCGGTGGCCATCCGGGATGCCTTGGCAGGGGTGATGCTGCCGGTCGTGGAGGTGCACATCAGCAACATCCACAAGCGCGAGGAATTCCGCCACCACTCCTACATTTCCGGCGTTGCGGATGCCGTCATCGTGGGTGCCGGCATCACCGGTTACAAGCTCGCGCTCAACTACCTGGCCGAGCGGCTGTAAGGGCGCACTACTTCTGCACGCACTGCCCGGCGGGGACCGCGTCCTGGTAGCCGGCGGCCGCCTCGATGACCGGCTGGATTTCCTCCAGGGCCAGGGCGTACCCCACCGGCACGTTCGCGGTGGACTTGGCGAAGACCAGGCCGGCCACCTCGCCGTCGGCATCCAGCAGCGGGCCGCCCGAATTGCCCTGCTGCACATTGGCCGCCAGGGTATAGACCTCCAGCGGGGACCGCTCCGTGCCGTAGATGTCCTGGACCAGCACCGTGGACCGGCCCTGCACCGTGGCCGGCCCGCTCTGGAACGGACCGCCTGCAGGATAGCCGGCGAACGCCGCGTCCGTACCCGCAGCCAGATCGTGCGACGCCACCGGCAGCGGACGCACGTCCAGCCCGTCGACGGCCAGCACCGCCACGTCCTTGGCGGGGTTGATGTAAACGACCCGGCCCGGCTGCACCCGCCCGTCCGGGATCTCCACCACCGGTTCGCTGACGCCCGCCACCACGTGGGCATTGGTCATGACCCGGTCCGGGGCAATGACAAAGCCGGACCCGGTCTGGTTCTGGCCACATTGGAAGGCCGTACCGGCAATCTTCAGCACCGACTCCGCCGCCAGGTTCAGTGCCGCGGTGTCGGTGCTCCCGTCCGGCACCCGGACCGGGCTGGCGGGAGCGGCCTCGTGCATCACCTGGGGGATGCCATCCTTCACGGCAATCGACCGGATCTGCGCCAGCCAGGCCTTGACCGGTTCCGGTGTGGCCCCGTCGATGGCGCGGATCACTTGGGAGGCGGCAATCTGCTGCGAAATAAAAGGAACGCCCAGGCTGGCGATGCTGAACGCCAGCATGGACATCACCAGGGCCGAAACCACCACGTTGACCACTCCGCCCAGCAAGCGGTCCAGCGGCTTCACCGTCGCGAAATCCAGCCGGCGCCGGATGGCCGCACCGATGCCCGACCCCATGGCATGGCCCAGGATCACCAGCAGCACGGCGACAGCAATGATGGCGGTCAGCCGCCAGCCGGCATCCGGAACCCACATGCTCACCAAGGGGATGGAGATGAACGCCGCCACGGCCCCCGCCACGAAGCCGATCACGCCGCCGAGGGTCACGAGGAACCCCTTGCGCAGGCCCGCCACCAGATAGGACAGCAGCACCAGCAGCAGAAGGATGTCCAGTAGGGTCAGACCAAAAAGCAAGCTATCTCCGTAGGCTGGAAGCGGCAGGCACGCATGGCAACGGTGGTTGCTACGGATACGCCGGGGATCATGCCCAGTGTAGTGCCGCTTGCTGGGAATTTGCCGGGCAGCGCCTTTGTTTGTCACGGTAGAGCTTCGACACAACGCGCCAGGGCTTCCGGGCTTCTCCGCTCCGGAGGCCCTGGCGCATGCTGCCCTGCGGCTTAACATCTGTGGAAGATGTCACACCCGCTTTACATACGGCAAAATAGGTACCAGTGCCTGAGCTGAGGCCAGCCGACATGACTGAAATTGTTACAGAACCAGGAGAATTTATGGACACCGAGATCCTACGCCGCGCACCCCTTTTCGCCTCCCTCGACGACGATGTCTTCGCAGCGCTGACTGACGAACTGACCGAGGTGGATCTCTCGCGCGGCGCCTCGGTGTTCCGTGAAGGCGACCAGGGCGACCAGCTCTACTTCATCATCTCGGGCAAGATCAAGCTTGGCCGCACCGCCGCCGACGGCCGCGAGAACCTGGTGGCCATCCTCGGCCCGGGCGAGCTGTTCGGCGAAATGGCCCTGTTCGATCCGAGCCCGCGCAGCACCTCGGCCACCGCCGTGTCCGAGACCCGGCTGGCCGGCCTGAAGAACGAGAACCTGCGCGCGCTGCTGGAGACCCGCCCCGAGGTGTCCGCCCAGCTCCTCCAGGCGTTGGCCCGCCGCCTGCGCCGCACCAATGACTCGCTCGCCGACCTGGTCTTCTCCGATGTGCCCGGCCGTGTGGCCAAGGCGCTGCTGGACCTGGCGGACCGTTTCGGCCGCCCGGCCACCGACGGCATCCTGGTGGCGCACGAACTGACCCAGGAAGAGCTGGCGCAGCTGGTCGGAGCCTCCCGCGAAACCGTCAACAAGGCGCTGGCCGAGTTCGTCCAGCGCGGCTGGCTGCGGCTGGAAGCCCGCGCCGTCGTCATCCTAGACATCCAGCGGCTGCGCCAGCGCTCACGCTGAGCCCGGCCCTTCAGGCCCTCTCCCCTCCGGCGGCGGTCACCTTGTGGTGGCCGCCGCCGTCTGTCCGCCGGCCGGGACATTCGGGCGCTGCCTCAGCGGCTGCGCTGGGCTGCCCCGTCCTCCGCGGCGAAGTTGGCCACCACCTCAAGCATCGGGGCGCCTTCCACCAGCACCAGCTCCGGGTGGTACTTCACCACGGGCCGCTTGTGGGAAAGATAGGCGATGGTGCCGCGGGCGGCCGCGATCTTTTCCAGGATGATTTCCACCGCGGGGCTGGTCAGCTGCTCCAGGTTCAGCCCGCGGGTGTCCGGCTGGCCCACCAGGTCACCGAGTGCGGTGGTGTCCCGCTCCTGCAGGATCTCGCGCGCGCAGACCCAGGAGGCCCAGACCCCCTTGCTGGCCAGCAGGCTGGGCTGCTGGCTAACCGGCTGGGCCGCGGCGAAGTAGCGCGTGTCGAAGCGCCGATGCGCAAAGTCCGGGCTGAGCCAGTTGGACAACGGCTTGAGCAGGTCGGTACGCAACCCCAGACCGCGGCGGTCCAGCATTTCGGCAAAGCTCTTTTCCTGGGCCGCGACCGCCTCGCGGGCGTTCATCCATTCCTCCCCCGCCGGGCCCTCCACCAGCGAGGATTCGTCCGGTCCGGCCAGCAACACGCCGGTCTCCTCGAACAGTTCGCGGATGGCAGCCACCACGTGGGCGCGGGCCTGCCGGTGGTCCGCCAGCCCGAGCAGCTCCGCCCACTTCGCCGCGGAAGGTCCATACCAGGTCAGGGGGTCGTTGTCGCCGGCCTCGATGCTTCCGCCGGGAAAGGCAACGGTGCCCAGCGGTGAATTGCCGGACCGGTAGCCCAGGTAGGTTTCCACGCCGCGGGGACTGTCCCGCACCAGCACCACGGAGGAGGCAAGGCGGGGCATCCGGGGGGCCCGTTCCCCGTGCTCGAGCCAGCTCCGCGCTGCCCCCAGCTGATCCGGGGGCAGCGCGAACAAGTGCCGCGAACCGCTAGCTGAACTCGGCAATCAGCTCTACCTCGACCGGGGAATCCAGCGGCAGCACGGCCACGCCGACGGCGGAGCGGGCGTGTGCTCCGGCCTCGCCGAACGCCTTGCCGAGCAGCTCGGACGCGCCGTTGACGACCGCGGGCTGGCCGGTGAATCCGGGCTCGGAGGCCACGAACCCGACCACCTTGACGATCCGGGTGATGCGGTCCAAGTCCCCGATCACGCTCTTGACGGCGGCGAGGGCATTGACCGCGCAGGTCTGCGCCAGTGCGGCGGCCTCCTCCGCGGATACTGCCGCGCCGACTTTGCCCGCAGCCGGGAGCTTGCCGTCCACGAAGGGCAGCTGTCCCGAGGTGTAGACGTAGTTGCCGGAGACGACGGCGGGCACGTAGGCGGCGACCGGAGCCGCCACCTGGGGAAGCTCCAGGCCGAGGTCAGCCAGGCGCTGTTCGACGGCGGAAACGGAGACGTTCCGAGGCTGGGTCATGCTACTGCTTCTCCCTCTTCATGTAGGCGACGATGTTGGTGGTGCCGGGCATCTGGAGCACCTGGACGAGCTCCCAGCCGTCCTCCCCCCACTGGTCGAGGATCTGCTTTGTGGCATGCACGATCAGTGGGACCGTGGCGTATTCCCATGTGGTCATGCCTCAAAGCCTAACCCCAGCTTGTAAACTGGAGCGCATGGCGCCTCGTAAATCACCGTTCTTCGACACTGCGACAACGCTGGGAAAGATAGTCGCTTTCCTTGGCATCAGTGCCCTCTGCGGTGTGCTGGCAGCAGGATTGCTGGTCCCGGCGGCAGCGGTCGCCGGCGTCGGCGCCACCTCCTCGATCGAATATTTCGATAAGTTGCCGGCCGAGCTGAACACCAGCCCGCTATCCCAAGGCTCCAAGATCTACTCGGCCGACGGCAAGCTCATTGCCACGTTCTATGCCGAAAATCGCGTACCCGTCAAGCTGGACAAGGTCTCCCAGCACATGCGGGACGCCATCGTCTCCATTGAGGACGTGCGCTTCTACGAACACGGCGGCGTGGACCCCCAGGGCATCATGCGCGCCGCGCTCAGCAACATGGCCGGCGGCGGGACACAGGGCGCCTCCACGCTGACCATGCAGTACGTCAACAACGTCCTGATCGATGCCGGCGCCTCCGAAGGAAAGTCCGCCGACGAGCTGACCATCAGCGGCACCAAGTCCATCGGGGACAAGCTGCGCGAGGCCAAGCTTGCCATCGCCCTGGAGAAGAAATACTCCAAGGAGGAAATCCTGCAGGGGTACCTGAACATCGTGCTGTTCAGCGGCCAGACCTACGGCATCGAGGCGGCCGCCCGGACCTTCTTCGGCGTGCACGCCAGCGAACTGACCATTGCGCAGTCGGCGATGCTGGCCGGCATGGTCCAGTCGCCCAACTACTTCAACCCCGTCACGAACCCGGAAGCCACCAAGGAGCGCCGGAACATCGTGCTGGCGGCCATGCTGCACAACAAGAAGATCAGCCAGAAGGAATACGACAAGGCCGCCGCCTCCGGGCTGGGGCTGGACCTGAAGCCGGTCCGGTCCGGCTGCGTGGCCGCCAACTTTGCCGCCTACTTCTGCAACTACGTCAAGCACGTCATCATGCAGTCCGACGCCTTCGGCAAGAACGCCGACGAACGCGCCAAGCTGCTGGCCCGCGGTGGCCTGAAGATTAAGACGACGCTGGATTCGCGCCTCCAAAAGGAGGCGCAGAAGCAGGTCGAGAACCAGGTCCCGATGGGCGATCCCTCGGGGGCCGGTTCGTCGATGGTTTCCGTGGAGCCGGGCACCGGCAAGATCCTGGCGATGGCGCAGAACACCGTCTATAACCCGGCCAAGGGCCGCAAGAACACCGAGCTGAACTTCAACGTGGATGCGGACATGGGCGGCACCTCCTACGGCTTCCAGCCTGGTTCGACCATGAAGCCGTTCACCACCGTGGCCTGGCTGGAATCCGGCCGCTCGCTGAATGCCACCATCGATGCCCGGCGGACCAGCTACCCGGCCGGCTACCCGTGGCGGGCCAGCTGCCTGCCGGACAACGCCTACTTCCAGGCCTGGGACTTCAAGAACGCGCTGCCCGGCTACCAGCGCATGATGACTGTCAGCCAGGGCCTGACCTGGTCGGTGAACTCCGCCACCGTGGCGCAGGCGGCCATGCTGGACCTGTGCGACATCCGTGACGCGGCCACCCGGATGGGCGTGCACCGTGCGGTGGACGGCAAGCCGTTCGAAGTGAACAACCCCTCCTTCCTCATCGGCGGCCAGGAAGTCTCGCCACTGACCATGGCGGCGGCCTTTGCCACCTTCGCCAGCGGCGGCCAGTACTGCGAGCCGATCGCGCTGACCTCGGTGAAGGACGCCCAGGGCAACAAGTACAAGGTCCCGAAGCAGAAGTGCGACCAGGCCATCTCGCCCGAGGTCGCCGCGGCCGTGAGCATCCCGCTGACCAACCTGATCAACAACAGTCCCGGCTACATGCATCCGATCGGCGTCCCCGCGGCGGCCAAGACCGGCACCACGGACGCCTCCGAGCAGACCTGGACCGTCGGCTACACCAAGGGCATCTCGACGGCGTCGTGGGTGGGCAACTGGCACACCAACACGTCGATGAACGGTGTGGCCATCAACGGCGTGGCCCGCGACTACGTGGACGGCGCAACCATTGCCGGCGCGCAGTGGACGGACTACATGCGTGCCGTCGCCCCGCTCTACCCCACCGGATCCTTCGGCAGCGTGCCCGACAGCATGCGGGGCACGCCACCGAGCCCGCCGAAGCAGGACACCGGCAACGAAAACGGCGGAAACAACGGCAACGGCCGGGGCAACGGCAACAGCTCCGACGAGGACGACGACTGAGCATGGATGCCGCAAGGATCCGCCGGCGGCTGGCCGGCGCGAGCCGGCTGGCCGCCGAGGCCGCGGCCGCCGGGGCCGCAGCACTGGCCTACGGCTCCCTGATTGAACGCAATCTCTTTGGCCTCCGCGAGGAGACGCTGGCCGTCCTGCCGCCCGGGCGGCGGCCGCTGAAGCTGCTGCACCTTTCGGACATCCACCTGGTCCCCGGCCAGAAGCGGAAGCAGCGCTGGCTCCGGTCCCTGGCGGAGACGGAACCGGACCTGGTGGTCAACACCGGCGACAACCTGAGCCACCGGCAGGCCGTTGCCCCGCTGCTGGACGCGCTGGCCCCGCTGCTGCAGGTTCCCGGCGTCTTCGTGCCCGGTTCGAACGACTATTATGCGCCCGTGGCGAAGAATCCTTTCGCCTACCTTGCCGGCCCGTCCACGCTGTCCGCGGACCACGGCTCGCGGGAGCTGCCGTGGCGCCGCATGCACGCGGCCTTCGGCAGCTGCGGCTGGATCGATTTGTCCAACCGGCACCAGTCGATCGTGGTGGACGGGCTGCGGCTGGACTTCACCGGCGTGGACGATCCGCACCTGCAGCGCGACAGGTACAGCGGATTCCCCAGGGGGTCCGTCTCCGCCGGCCAGGCCGCCCACCTGCGGATCGCCGTCGCGCACGCCCCCTACCAGCGGGTCCTGGACTACTTCACGGCCGGTGGCGCCGAACTGATCCTCGCCGGCCACACCCACGGCGGCCAGGTCTGCCTGCCCGGCTACGGCGCGCTGGCCAGCAACTGCGACCTGCCCACCTGGCGTGCCCGCGGCCTGACCTGGTGGGAGCACCGCGGGCGCCGCGTGCCGTTGAACGTGTCGGCCGGCATCGGCACCTCCCGGATGGCCCCTGTCCGGTTCGCCTGCCGCCCCGAGGCGGTCCTGTTGTCGCTGGTAGCCAGGCCGTCCTGAGCGGCCGGCACCAGACCGGACCGTGAGGCAAGCGTCACAGCCTGCCGATTTTTGGTTTGGCTGGTTCCTCGGCTACTCTTATACAGTTGCTTTCGCAGCGACGGAACGGAGGAAAACCCTTCCGGAATCCGTCTTCGCGGGGTGTGGCGCAGTTTGGTAGCGCGCGTCGTTCGGGACGACGAGGTCGCAGGTTCAAATCCTGTCACCCCGACAGTGGAAGAAGAGGCCTCCGGGCCGGCGGAAACGCCGGTCCGGGGGCCTCTTCCGCATTCGCGGTGCCGGCGGGTCTCGGCGCGCCAGTAGTATGGGTCCCATGGCTACTTCGGGACGGTCGGCAATCATTGTCGGAGCAGGAATCGGCGGTCTTGCCACCGCGCTGGCGCTGCAGAGCACCGGCTGGAAAGTGCACGTCATCGAGCGCTCCGGCTCGGCCGCCGCGCCGGGCAACGGCCTGTCCATCTGGCCCAACGGCACCGCCGCCCTGGAGCGGCTCGGGCTGCGCGAGGCCTTCGACCGGATTTCCCTGCCGGTCCGGGGCGGCGCACTGGACCTGGACGGCCGGCCGATCCTGGAGCTGGACCAGCCGGAGGTCCTGGACCGCTACGGCCGCAGCGTGCGCACGGTGCACCGCGCCGACCTCACGGCGCTGCTGGCCGGGGCCCTGGCCGTGAACACCGTCCACCGCGGGCTTGCGGTGGCCCGCTTCGAGCCCGACGCACGGACCAGCACGGTGGTGCTGGAGAACCGCGGACAGCAGAGCGCGGACCTGGTCGTCGGCGCGGACGGCCTCTATTCGCTGGTCCGCCGGACGCTGATCGGCGGTTCGGCCCCGCGTTCGGCGGGCATCACCGCCTTCCGCGCTGTCTGCCCGGCCCCGGGCCCGGACGCTGCGGCCCTGCCCTGGGGCGAGACCTGGGGGCCGGGAGCGGTCTTCGGCATCTCGCCATTGAAGGGGAACCGGATCTACTGGTACGGCACCATCAGCAATGCGGAGTTCCGCAGCTCTTCCCTGCCTACGCTGAAGGCCATGGCCCTGGACCGTTTCGGGCACTGGAACCACGGCATCGCGCAGCTGATCGGCCGCACCCCGGAAGAGGCAGTCATGGCCCATGAACTCTTCGACCGCAAGCCGGAACCGGTCTGGTCCGGCCGCTCGGCCACGCTCGTGGGGGACGCCGCCCACCCGATGCTGCCGTTCCTGGGCCAGGGAGCCTGTCAGGCGCTCGAGGATGCCGTGGCCCTGGCGGACGCCCTGGCCGCCCACGGGAGCGTCCAGGAGGGCCTGCTGGCCTACGACGCCGAGCGGGTCCCCCGCACCGCCCGAATCGTCAACCGGTCGCGGATGGTGGGACGGCTGGCCCAGCTGGAACGTCCCGGGCTGCGGAAGGCGCGCAACACCGCCCTGCGGATCCTTCCCCGGAAGCTCCGGCTGAAGCAGCTGGACTCCGTCCTCGGTCCGGCGGTTCCTTCGTTGCCGGCCTCTTAAATTGCCGGCCTCTTAAGGGGTCCTCAGACGGACCTTGAGGGAGCGGGACGGCCGCCGCGCTCCAGCGCGCACCGCCCATTGACTTGCCGCCCGGGCAGGACTGCAATGGCTTAACGGGCACCTGCTCAGGCAGCCGGCCCGGAGGAGTCATCGGCTGGCAGGAGGCCGGAATGAGCCTGGCGGACTACGCACAGCTCGGGCTGTCCGCTGCCTTGGCGGCGGGCACCGTGGCGCTGACGGCCTGGGCCATCGGGGTTGCCCTGCGCCGGCAGGAGCGGCTGGACGCCGTGTTCTGGTACGGTTTCGCGGGCCTGTGCTGTGCCTCGGCAGTGGTGCTGATCGCCGCGGTGGCCTATCCGGCGGCCGCGCCGGTACTGATCCTGCTCACCCTGTCCTGCACCGTTCCGGCCACGCTGTACGTCCGCCGGCAGTGGTCCGAGACCAGTCCGGCCGGCAGGCGGCGCGCCTGGCGCGAAGTGATGTCGCGGCACGATACGGCCCTGGCGCGCTGGGCACGCTATGAACTGGACCCTGACGGACACCTGGAGGCTCCCGGCATGACCGATGTCCGGCGGGCGGAGACGGCCGCCATGATCCGGGCCATGCGGCAGGCCGCTTCGCTGCGCCGCGCGGCTCCCGGCCCGCGCAACCTGCGCGGTGCCCGC
>NZ_JBHTML010000124.1:0-12864 GCF_042679445.1 Arthrobacter sp. GCM10027362 | reverse complement strand
GGCCCCGTGCCCCGGCCGCGCCCCGGCGTCCCGCCGGACCCGGGACCCACGCTGCCGCCCCGCCAACCCTGAGCAAAAGTTGGCCGCCTGCCGGCACCGTACCGCGGGCGCCGGCAGAAGTGGGTCAGTAGTTGGTCAGTGATGCAGGCAATGGAAAAAGTTGGCCGGTTGCCGCCGCGTCAATGAGCCCGTGAGAAACTGCCTGCATGGCAAATTCCCCCTCGGGCGATTCGGTCATCAGCCGCGTCGTGCGCCTGCTGGATGCCTTCGACCGGGACCTGCCGTCGATGTCCCTGTCCGGCCTCGCCCGCCGGGCGGACCTGCCGCTGACCACCACCCACCGGCTGGTCGAGGAGCTGGTCCGGCACGGGCTGATTGAGCGGCTGGCCGGGGGAGATCTGCGGCCGGGCCTGCGCATGTGGGAGCTGGCCGCGCGCGGCTCGCAGGCACTGAGCCTGCGCGAGATCGCCCTGCCCTTCATGGAGGACGTCCAGGCCGCGGTCCACCAGCACACCACCCTGGCGGTCCTGGACCACGGCACCGTGCTGTATGTGGAGCGCCTCTCCTCCCCCGACTCGCCCTTGGACGCGGCGCACATCGCCCAGCGCATGCCGGTCCATGCCGCCTCCTCCGGGCTGGTCCTGCTGGCCTGGTCGCCCCCGGAGCTGCAGCACGAGGTCCTCGCGCGGCCGCTGCAGCAGGTGGCGCCGGAAACCATGACGGACCCGCGGCTCATCCGCAGGCACCTGGCCGAAATCAGGCAACGCGGCTATGTGGCCCTGCCCGGCATCGGGGTCGCGGAATGGACCGGCATTGCGGTGCCGGTCTTCGGCGCCGGCAACAAGATCGCCGCCGCCCTGAACGCCATCGTGCCGCGGACGCAGGCCAATATCCCGTTTACCGTCCCGGCACTGGTCACTGCCGCCCACGGCATTTCCCGCGCCCTGGGCGCGGACAGCCGGCAAGCCGGGCCGCGGCGCCGGTAACCGCCAAGTCATTCCGTTCAACGGAAGAGTGCTGGGAGGGCCGGCCGGCCGGCCCCATGCTGGAAGAGACGTGGATCACGTTCCGGCGGGAACGGGCGGCGGCCCCGGCTGCGGTCCGCCCACCCGCTTCTTCATCCCTTCCTCCACCCAGGGCTGCCTGGCCGCACTTCAGTGCGGGCAAAAACCACCCGGAAAGCAGGACACCGATGTCTCTCACCGTTACCGAATCCAGCGCCGCGGACTCCGCGGTTTCCCGGCCCGGCCCCGACGGCGGCCTGCCCCCGTACTCCCACGAGCTCACCTGGCCCGAGGGCCTGGAGCCCTTCAAGGTGGTCGACGACGGCAGCCAGGGCGATCCGTATGCGCACTATGCGTGGATGCGGCAGAACGCCCCGGTGCTCCGGGCGTACTCTCCGGTCTCCGATGTCTGGTTCATCTCCCGGTACGAGGATGTCCGCAAGGCCATGCGCGCCCCGAAGATCTTTTCCTCCCAGGTGGTGGACCCCGTCCCGCTGACCTTCCTGACCCTCTTCGATGCCCCGAACCATATCCGGCTGCGGCAGGTGGTGGCCCAGGCCTTTATTCCCAAGGCCATCGCGAAGTTCGAGGAGCGGGTCCGGGAGAATGCGAACATCTACCTGGACCGGATGATCGGCGCCGGCGGCGGGGACGCCGTGGACGACTTCGCCATCCCGCTGAGCATGTCCACCATCAGCGCCCTGCTCGACGTGCCGGCCGGGGACTTCGAGAAGATGAAGTTCTGGTCGGACGAGACCTTCAGCTACTTCGGCCGGCTGGCCCGGAACGCTCCGGGCACCGGAACCGACGAGCAGAGCACCTTCGAATTCTTCGCCTACCTGAAGGAAACCATGGAGCGCCTCTACGCCGAGGGCAACGACTCCGTCGGCGGGCACATCGCCAGGATGTGGAAGGAAGGCCTGCTCAGCGAGAAGGAAGCCAAGGAACTGTGCGCCTTCGTCTTCGTCGCCGGGCACGACACCACCACCATCCTGCTGGCCAATGCCTTCCGCATATACGGCGAGCAGCCGCACCTGCTGGCCCGGATCCGGCAGGACCCGGAAGACGCCAACCTGTTCGTGGAGGAACTGGCCCGCTTCCGCGGCACCGTCCAGCGCGTCAGCCGCATCACCACCGGGGAGGTCGAGGTGGCCGGGGTGCGGATCCCCCGGGGCGCGGTCGTCCGCCTGCTGCCGGCAGCGGCGAACCGCGACAGCGCCAAGTACCCGGACGGCGAAAAATTCGACATCGACCGCGACACCAGCGGCCACCTGGGTTTCGGCCACGGCGTGCACAGCTGCCTCGGCTCGCCGCTGGCCCGGCTGGAAACCCGTGTGGCCGTGGAGCTGCTGGCCGCCAGGCTGGGCTCGATCGTGCCGGATCAGGACAAGCCGATCGAGTACGTCCGCGGCAACAACCTGACCAATTCCGGTCCCGAACACCTGCACGTCCTCTTGGAGAAGCCACATGCCTGAGCCCGCCATCCACAAAGCCGCCGCACCGGTCATAGTCATCGGAGCCGGCCACGCCGGCGTCGCCGTCGCAGCCGGACTGCGCACCCGCGGCTACGGCGGCCGCATCCTGCTGGTCGATGCCCAAACCGAACTTCCCTACGAACGCCCCCCGCTGTCCAAGGAGCTGCTCAAACCCGGCGCCCCGGAGCAGCCCGTCCCGCTGCGCAAGCAGAAGTACTACGAGGACAGGGGCCTGGAGCGGATCGCGGGGCTGACCGTGACGGGGATCGACCGCGCGGACCGCAGCGTCCTGCTCTCGGACGGGACCCGCCGGGAGTACCACCGGCTCGTCATCGCCACCGGCGCGCGGGCCAGGCCGCTGACCGTCCCGGGCGCGGACCTTGGCAACGTCCTTGCCCTGCGCACCTACGACGCCGCCGCCCGGCTGAAGCGCGCGCTGGTGCCCGGCGCCCGGGTGGCCATCATCGGCGCCGGCTACATCGGCATGGAGGTCGCGGCAGCTGCCGCAACGGCTGGCTGCGACACCACCGTGCTGGAGTTCCAGGACCGCGTGATGAGCCGGGTCACCTCCGCCCCCGTGTCGCACTTCTTCGAGCGGCTGCACGAAGCCCACGGCGTCCGCTTTGTCTTCGGCGCTGCGGTCACCGCCGTCGAGGGATCCGGGCGTGCCGAACGCGTGGTCACCTCGGACGGGACCGCCTATCCTGCCGACGTGGTCGTGGCCGGCATCGGCGTGCTGCCGAACCAGGACCTGGCCGAGGCCGCGGGCCTCGACTGCCGCGACGGCATCCTGGTGGACGAGCACTGCCGGACCTCCGATCCGCTGATCTACGCCGCCGGCGACGCCACCCGCTTCACCGGCGGTTTCGACGGCGCCAGCCAGCGGCTGGAATGCATCCAGAGCGCCCTGGCCCAGGCCGAGCTCGTCGCCGGGGACATCGCCGGCGGGCCTGCCCGGGCCGCGGAGGTTCCCTGGTTCTGGACCGTCCAGCACGGGGTGCGGCTGCAGACCGCCGGGGTCCGGCATCCCGGCGACGAGGTGGTCCTGAGGGGTGACCCGGCAGACGGAAAATTCTCCGTCGCCTATCTGCGCCACGGACGGCTGGCCGCCGTGGACACCGTTGCCGGGTTGGCGGATTTCCGCCCGGCCAAGAAACTCATCGCCGACAAGGCCCTGATCAACCCCGCGGCCGCAGCGGATCCCGCGGTGCCGCTCACCGACGCCGTCCTGGCCCCGGCCGCCCTGGCCGCAGCCATCCGTTGAAAGGAATCATCATGAGCACCAACGACGTCACCGTCATCGACCGGGACGGCACCCCGAAGAGCATCGGGTGGGAGCCGGACCAGACCCTGATGGAGGCGCTGCGGGACAACGGCCTGCCGGTCCTGGCCTCCTGCGGCGGCACGGCGTCCTGCGCCACCTGCCACGTCTTCCTCGAGCCGGAGATCTTTGGCCGCCTCGGCGAGCGCAGCGAGGATGAGCTGGAGCTGCTGGCCGAGGCCGAGGGCTACCGCGAATGCGGCTCGCGGCTCTCCTGCCAGATCGGGCACGACCCCGGCCTCGACGGGCTGACCGTGACCTTGGCACCCGAAGACTAGCCGCCATCCACCCGCGGCCAAAATTGGCCGGTGGGGAGACCCGGCCCCTCGCCGGGTCTCCCCACCGCGCCGGGCACGGAGATCAGACCTGGGTCCCGGGTATCCTGACCGCGCTGTCCGCCGTGACCGGCAGCTGGCAGGACAGCCGAGAGGTGTCCAGCCGGTCCGCGGTACTGCCTACCTGCCCGCCACCTCATGCCCTCTTCATTGATGAAAAGGCATTAACGGGAAGGTCCCCTGAGCGGGGCGGCGGCCTCGGCCTCGGCGATGGAAGGCAGCGTGCGCAGGAAGCTGTCCGGGTTCAGGGAGATCGAATCGATGCCTTCGCCGACCAGGAACGCCGCGAACTCCGGATAGTTGCTGGGGGCCTGGCCGCAGATACCGATCTTGATGCCCGCTGCGTGGGCCTTGCGGATGGCTTCGGCGATCATCCGCGTCACCGCCGGGTCCCGCTCGTCGAACACTCCGGCCAGGTCCCCCGAGTCCCGGTCGACGCCGAGCAGCAACTGGGTCAGGTCGTTGGAGCCGATGGAAAAACCGTCGAAGCGGGTGGCGAACTCCTCGGCGAGCACCACGTTGGCGGGGATTTCGCACATCATGTAGACCTGCAGCCCGTGCTCTCCGCGCACCAGGCCGTTGCCGGCCATGGCCGCCAGCACACGGTCCGCCTCCACCGGCGTGCGGCAGAACGGGACCATGACAATCACGTTGTCCAGCCCAATCTGCTCGCGGACCCGCTTCAGCGCCCGGCATTCCAAGGCGAAGCCGTCCCGGTAGCGTTCGTCGTAGTAGCGGGATGCACCACGGAGGCCAAGCATCGGGTTCTCCTCCTGCGGCTCGAAGCCGGCCCCGCCGAGCAAGTGCGCGTATTCGTTGGACTTGAAGTCGCTCAGCCGCACGATTACCGGCTGCGGGTAGTAGGGCGCGGCCAGCTTGGCGATGCCCAGGGCCAGCGTCTGGACAAAGTATTCCCGCGGATCCGCAAAGCCGCCGGTGAGCTCACGGATCCGCTGCCGCTCGCCGTCGTCGGCCACCTGGTCCGGATGCACCAGTGCCATCGGATGGATCTTGATCAGGTTGTTGATGATGAATTCCATCCGGGCCAGGCCCACCCCGGCGGCCGGCAGCCGCCACCAGCGGAAGGCCGCGGCGGGGCTGCCGATATTGACCATCAGCGCGGTACGGGTCTGCGGCAGGTAGCCGAGGTCCACCTCCTCGGTCTCGTAGGCCAGCTGGCCCCCGTAGACGTGGCCCCGGTCGCCTTCGGCGCACGAGAGGGTGACGGCCTGGCCCTCGGCCAGCACCTCCGTGGCGGTTCCGGTGCCGACGACGGCGGGCACGCCGAGTTCGCGGCTGACGATCGCGGCGTGGCTGGTGGGCCCGCCGTGGTCGGTGACGATGCCGGCGGCGCGTTTCATCAGCGGCACCCAGTCCGGATCGGTCATCTCGGTGACCAGGATGGCGTCGTCACGGAAGCTCTCCATCTGCGCCGGGTCCCTGACCAGGCAGACCTGGCCGACGGCGATCGCGTCGCCGACGGCGGCACCGGTCAGCAGCGGCGTGCCGGGCGGTTCGGTCAGGCGGTGGATGGTGAGCCGGGTGGCGCTGCGCCGGGCCTGGACGGTCTCCGGCCGGGCCTGGACCATGAACAATTCGCCGGTCAGCCCGTCCTTGGCCCATTCCATGTCCATCGGGCAGCCGTAGTGGTCCTCGACAGCCACCGCCCAGCGGGCCAGTTCGAGGATTTCACGGTCCTCGAGCACGAAGGAGCGCTGTTCCCGCCGCGTGGTGGCCACCAGCCGGGTTCGGGCGCCGCCGCCCCTGCCGTAGACCATCTTCTGCGCCTTCGTCCCGAGGGTCTTCTCGATGATCGGGACACAACCGGGCACCCCCAGCAGCGGCTTGAACACCTGGTACTGGTCCGGTTCGACGATGCCCTGGACCACCGTCTCGCCCAGGCCCCACGCGGCGCTGATGAGCGCGGCCCGCGGAAAGCCGGTCTCGGTATCGATGGAGAACATCACGCCGGAGCCGCCCAGATCCGAGCGCACCATCCGCTGGATGCCGATGGACAGCGCCACGTCCAGGTGCCCGAATCCCTTCATCTCCCGGTAGCTGATCGCCCGGTCGGTGAACAGGGAGGCGTAGCAGCGCAGGCAGGCCTGCAGCAGCGCCCACTCGCCCGAGACATTCAGGAACGTCTCCTGCTGGCCGGCGAAACTGGCATCGGGCAGGTCCTCCGCCGTGGCACTGCTGCGCACGGCAACCGCGAGCCGCTCCTGTCCGGCCTCCGCCGAGAGCCTGCGGTAGGCCTCCCGGACCGCCTCCGCCATGTCCTCGGGGAACTTGCCCTCCAGGAACAGGGCCCGGACCGCTTCACCGGTGGCGTGCAGCGAGGCTTCGCCCGACCGGTAGCGCTCGAGCAGCCGGCCGATGAGCGGCTCGATCCCGTTGGTGTCGAGGAATGCCCGGTAGGCAGACGCCGTCGTCGCGAAGCCCTCGGGCACACGCACCCCGCTGTCCGCCAGCGCCCCGGTCAGTTCGCCCAGCGAAGCGTTCTTGCCGCCCACCTGGGCCAGATCGGCCAGGCCGGTCCCGCTGAACCACAGTACGTGCGGCTGATCCATGGTTGCCTCCCCGCATCGGTCCGGACGGCAGCCGGACCCGGCCGTGTTCAGTCGTAGGCCTGCAGCAGCCGGTCGCAGGCCCGCTCGCACCGGGCGCAGGCCTGCGCCGCCATGGCGCAGTGCTCGTATGCATCATGTGGGGCGCACACTTCACGGCATTCGGCGCAGGCCGCACGGCAGGCCTCGACCAGCGAACGGACGCTGCGGGTGGCCGGGGTGCCCAGGCGCGAGAGCACCCGGGCCGTGGCCAGGCAGATATCGGCGCAACTCTGCTCGGCACGCATGCCCTGGCGGAAGATCTCGATCCCGGTTTCCTCCAGGCACGCATCCGCACCGGAGATGCAGGCCTGGGCACAGTCCAGGCAGGCCTCGATGCAGGCGGCCTCTGCCATCCGGTTGCCCACCGGAGTGTCCGGTGCCGCCGGATGTGCCAGCAGCGAACGCTCGGCGTTGGTCATCTCAATTCTCCCTCCGGCCGCGCCGTCCGGGCGTGTACCACCCGTCAGGATCAAGTCTCGCGCTTCGTCCGGTCCCGGTACAGGGGCCCGTGCCGGAATCCTCCGGCGTCCCGTGACATCCCGGCCGGGCCCGGCTATAAATGCCGGTAAAGCCCCAATCCCGCAGGAAAGGGCACCGATGAGCGACCCACCCCAGGCAAGGAACCGGATCGTGGTCGGCGTGGACGGCTCCGAAGGCTCCGTGGCGGCCCTGCGTGCGGCCCGGGACCTGGCCCGGCTCAAGGGCTGCAGCCTCGAGGCGGTCACGGCGTGGCACTATCCGGTCGTCGTATCCGATTTCCCTGCCATCCAGTGGAATCCCGAGGATGACGCCGCGGCGATCCTTGCCGAGGCCGTGCACGAGGCCTTCGGTGCGGACGTCCCGCCGGGCCTGCGGCAAACCATCGCCGAAGGACAACCGGCCCGCGTACTGGCCGAGGCCAGCCGCGATGCGGACATGCTGGTGGTCGGCAGCCGCGGGCGCGGCGGCTTTGCCGGCCTGCTGCTCGGCTCCGTGAGCTCGACGGTGGCCGCCCATGCCCGCTGCCCGGTGCTCATCGTCCACGGCGGGGAACGCGGCGGCTGAACGCCGGGGACCGGGCAGGCTAGGGTTTGCTCGCTGCCGGCAGGTAAATGGTGCCCTTCTGGAACGTCTGCATGCAGCCGTTGGCGCTGCACATCATCTCCGACGTCGGGTAGCCGTAGCGGCCGCCTTCCCGCCCGGCTGCGGCGAACTTCCGGCCGATTCCGTGGGACATGTGCACCGCGTGGGCACCCGTGGCGGCGGACCAGTAGATCTCCACCTGCCCGCCGGCCGGGCCGCGCGCGGCATCCTGCGCAGCGTCCTGCGCAGCATCCTGCGTCCTGTAGCTGCGCCGGCAGCCGCCGTCGGCCAGTTCGCACTCATAGCCGCCGGCAGGATCCAGCTCCAGTGACGCAGCCCTGGCGTCCAAGGCCCGGGCGCCGGCCTCATTGAAGTTGAAGGTAATGGTGCCGTGCTGGAAACCCTGCCGACAGCCGCTGCCGGCAGAGCAGACCATGTCCGAGACCGGATAGCCGTAGCGGCCCCGCTCGTAGGTAGCCGCCGCGAACATCCTGCCGATGTCGTGGTCCAGGTCCACGGCCTGCGCACCGGTGTCCGCCGACCAGTAGATGGCAAAGTGCCGGCCTCCGGAGGAGATGTAGCCGCGCACGCACCCGTCCCCGAGCAGCGTGCAGTTGTAGCCGTCCGTGGGGGCCAGTTGCAGCCGTGCCGCCTTGGCGGCCAGTGCCTTGCGGCCGGCAGCGATGTACGCCTGGTCGATCTGCCCATGCTCGAAGGTCTGCACGCAGCCGAGGCGTTCCACCCCGCATTCCAGGTCGGAGGTCGGGTACCCGTACGCGCCGCGCTCGTACCCGGCGGCAATGAACTTCCAGCCGACCGGATGGCTCAACTCCACGGCATGCGCGCCGGTCCGGGCCGTCCAGTACACCGCGATGGTCCGGTCCGCCGATGCCCGGTAGCTGCGCACGCAGCCGCCATCGGGCAAATCGCAGTTATAGCCGTTGAGCGGGCTGAGTTTGAGCTCTTCGGCCTTCCGCTCCAGCGCCGCCTTGCCGGCGGTTTCGGATCCGGCCCCGGCCGCCCCCCGGATGATCCCGAACGACGCGGGCGGGGATGCCGGCGCACCGGCTTCGGCCCGCGGGGCGCAGGCCAGCAGCCCCAGCGACGTCAGCACCGCCAGGGCCAGCCGGGCGGCACGTCGCCGCGGCGGCGTCGAACCGTGCATGGCTGCCCCTCACCGTGCGTCGTGGCGCGCCACCGGCGAGGAAGCGCGCAAACTCCTTGTTGCCCGGCACTATCGGCACCGGCGGCGGTTTGTTAAGCGGTTCACTGAAATTTACCGTCGGCGGGCATGCCGTCAGGATATGCCGGTGAACTATCCGGTTTGCGGCAATGCCGTCCTGCCGCACACCGCCCAGGGTCCGGCGGCGGGCTTCTCCCGCTCCGGCAGCCGGCCTGTGCGGCCAAACTCCGCGCTGCCCGCCATCCCGGATGCGGAGCATTCCATGATCGAAGCCCCGGAGGACGAGTGCGGGGAACCTGCCGATCAGCAGATCCCGAGCCGCCCCTGCGCCTGTGGACGACGACGGCCCAAACCACGTTCACAGAGGCGGCGGTGAGGGAAATCACAGGGTGCCGTTTCGCCCTCGCGGAAGAGTTCGGAATCGAACGCCTCGGCGGGGCGTAAAGCTACTGGTCACCCGGCGGTTTGTCCAGCCTCGGTGGCGGAATCGGCTTCATTCGGAAGATAACAATTCTGTAACCGAAACGGCCGGTTTAAGCGCCCGGACCGTTATCGAAATGTGACTGTCACGTAATCCGTATGTAGTGTGGTCTGCGCGCCGAGCCCCCACGGAACGGCGTACTCGGATGGACTTGCCTAACTCTGCCACCATCCCGAGGCCGTTCGTACATGGCAGAGGCGGGGGAACCATTTCCCGGACTTCTTCAGCGGAAGTCCTTGGGGTGAAGCCGCGCGACGGACCACGGTCCGTGGCAGCGCGGCCGGGTGGCTCCCATCCGAACCCGACAGCTAACCTCGCAGGCATTGGGAGAGGTAATTCCTTTGTTCAAGAGCAATCGTGCGCGCCATCGTGCCACCAAGACCACCCCGTTCCAGACCGTCGGCCGCGGTGCCGCCGTCATCACCGCCGCTTCCGGCCTGATCCTCACCGCCGGCCTGCCTGCCCAAGCCTATGCCGGCTCCATCGAGAGCGACTCCTACACGGCTCCGGCTTCCCAGACCGAAGCCACCGTGGCCCCCGCCTCGACCAGCACCCAGACCCACACGGTGCTCCCGGGCGACACCCTCGGCAAGATCGCCGCCCAGTACGGCGTCGACCTGGACGACGTCTTTGCCGCCAACGGCCTGGACGCCAGCTCGATCATCTACCCGGGCGACGTCATCAAGCTCTCCGGCAGCGCCCAGGCTGCCAAGCCGGCCGCCGCCAGCGGCTTCACCGTAAGCACCGCCAGCGTCAACATCAAGCCGGCCACCGCCGCCGGCTCCGGCATCGTCGGACTGGCCAAGTCCATGGTTGGCACCCCTTATGTCTGGGGCGGCACCTCCACCTCGGGCTGGGACTGCTCCGGCTTCGTGCAGTGGGTCTACGCCCAGCACGGCATCAACCTGCCCCGCGTCACCACCGACCAGGCCGCGGCCCTGAAGCCGACCAGCAACCCGCAGCCGGGCGACCTGGTCCTGCAGAACGGCGGCTCCCACATCGGTATCTACCTCGGCGGCGGCCAGATGGTCAGCGCCCTGAACCCCAACGAGGGCACGAAGATCCATCCGGTGAGCTGGATGCCGGTTTCGGGCTACTACACCGCCCGGTAGTTCGCCCCTCCGGCACCATGCACCGGGAGGGCAGGGATTTCCCTGCCCTCCCGGTCTTGTTTAAGCCCCGAATGCCGGCGGCCGGGACCGCGGCCGGCCGACGCCGCGGCAGTCCGGATTGCCAGCCAATTCACAGGCCCGGTGCAGCCCGGGGCCAAGGGCCGGGTGCAACGATTAAACCATGAGCGGTGGACCTGGCTGGCTGCGGGATCCGGCGAACCTGCCGTGGATAGTCCTGGGGCTGGTCATTGCCCTGATTGTGATTGCCGCGGGCATCTATGTGTGGATTACCCGTGTCCAGCCGGCAGTGAACCGTGTCCTGGACCAGCTGCTGTCCGGGCCGTTCCCGTAGTCCCGGCTCCTTCGGCGCCTGGATGGAGTCCGGACCGCAACCTGCGCAGCATTCCGGCCCGCGCCCCGGAACGGTAAATTATAGACAGGTTCATGGCGCCGGCCCGCGGCGAGGCACCACCGGCGGCGCGCAGGACCCCAGGAGGTCGCAATGTCCTTGTCCGACGAGGAAAGGCAACGGCTGGCGAAGCTTGGACACGAGCTGGAAGAGGATGATCCCCGGCTCGCCCGGACGTTGTCCGGCAAGGGGTTCATGGTCTTCGGGCACAGCATCGGCACCGGGGCGCTGCTGGCCATAGCCGGCGTGCTGCTCCTGCTGGTGGGACTGGCAGGCAACTCGCTGGCACTGGTCATGCTGGGCACCATCGCCCTGGTCGGCGGCTTGGTGCGCTCCGGTTCAGACTGGATGCACCGGCATATCCGGCACCGCACCTGAGCCGGCCGGGCCTCCGGCAGGTAAGGCTCCGCTTGCCAAGAGCTGCCTAACCTTGCTGGCAGTGCCGCCGGAACAGCACTAGGTTCGAGAGCATGGAACTCAAGGGAAAGCTCGCAGAAGCATTCAACGACCAGGTCACGCTCGAGCTCCAGGCCTCGCTGGTCTACCGGCAGCTGGGCGTGGACATGGCCCTGCTGGACCTGCCCGGCATCAGCGGCTGGTTCCGCGCCCAAGCCGAGGAGGAAGTCGTCCATGCCCACAAGTTCATGGATCACATGACCGACCGTGACGCCCATCCGGCCATCGGTGCCATGCAGGCCCCCGGTGCCGCCGTGGACAGCGTCCTGGCCGCCTTCGAGGCCGCCCTGGTCCACGAGCGGAAGGTCTCCGAGTCCATCCGCGACCTGTACCGGCTGGCCCAGGCCGAAGGCGACATCGACTCGATCCCCCTGCTGAACTGGTTTATTACCGAGCAGCTGGAAGAAGAAGCCACCGTCAGCGAGATCATCGGCCGGGTGCGCCTGATCGACGACGACGGTCCGGGCCTGCTGCGCCTGGATTCCGAACTCGGCGCCCGCAAACCCGCAGCCGAATAAGCGGCCAGCAGCCAGCAGATCCAACTTCCGTGCGGGGACCGCGGCCTGCCCGGCCGCGGTCCCCGCAGGTCATTGCAGCCGCCGCAATGCCCCCCCCGGCGATGTCCCGCAGCGCCTGGTTCGGTGCGCTTGGATAGCTGCCGGACCCTGCTGGGCAGTTCCGGGGCAAGCCGGCCGAGACCGGGCACAGGGCCAGTTTCTGCACGCCCTGGTCAGGATCCGGACGGACCGGCCGCGGGGCTGCTCAGAAGGCCGGCCGCCAGACTTCCACGGTGTCCCCGTGCACGGCCACCACTTCGCGCCAGCGGTCGAACACCGAGCAGGGGTGGGAGATCCCGAGGTCGACAACGTCGCCGACCGCCAGGTCCGCGGCCGGCGCGATCACGGCATGGTGGTCGAACAGCTTCGCCACGGTGCCGGCCGCCTCCGGCCGCGGGTCCCCGTCCCGGTACGCGGCGACGATCACCGGCAGCCCGGCGTCGTACGCCAGTTCACGCTTGCCGGCGTTCAGCACCACCAGGCCGGGCTCGGGTGCGGACAGCACCAGGGTGCGCACCACCGCCGCGGCCACCAGCCCCGGAACCGGAGATACGCCCGCATAGGTGCCGTGGTCATGCACCACATAGCAGCCCGAGCGCAGCACGTTCACCGCGCCGTCGGGCAGGAACATGGCGGCACGATCCTGGAACGCCGATCCGCCGATGCTGAAGACCGGCGGTGCGGCGTCGAACCCGGGTGCCAGGGCCTCGAATACCTCGCGGGCCAAGGCGCAGTGCGCGTCCACACGCGCCAGGTTCGCCGGCGTGCGCTCGTTGGGTGCCACGCCCTCGTAGGCGCTGACCCCGGCCAGGCGCAGGCCCGGTGCCGCCGCAATCCGCTCCGCCAGCGGCCCGGCCTCG
>NZ_JBHTML010000123.1:0-12926 GCF_042679445.1 Arthrobacter sp. GCM10027362 | reverse complement strand
GGCCTGGCACCGCCACCGGCTGCTGCGGCTGCTGGGCGACGCCGAGGCCGCCGTCGCCGCCTGGTCCGGAGACAAGGATCCTGCCCGGCTGCGGAAGATTGCCCGGCACCAGGCCGGGCTGCGCAAGGTCAGGCGCCACTTGCGGCGGCCCGTTGCCCCGGCAGCGGAAGTCCCCCGGCGGCCCGGCCTGCTGCGGGAGTCGGTACGCGCACTGGGCAGCCGCGAGTTGCTGCTCAATGCGGCCCGCACGTCGATTTCCGCCGCCTTGGCCGGCTGGTTCGCCCTGGCCCTCGGCTTCGGGCACCCGCTGTGGGCGTCCATGGCTGCTGTGGCAGCCCTGCAGGGACTGACCTTCCACACCACGGTGCAGCGCGGCATCCAGCGGCTCGCCGGCAACGTCCTGGGCGCGGCCATCGCCGCCGGCCTGATTGCCCTGGCCCTGGATTACTGGCAGGCGGTGGCGGCGATCGTGCTGCTGCAGGCGGCCGCCGAGCTGCTGGTGATCAGGAACTACCTGCTGCTGTCCATGGCGATCACGCCGATGGTCCTGCTGCTGACCGGCCTCGGTGGCCGGATCACGGCGGAGGCCGCGGTCAGCCGCGTGGCTGACACGCTGGTGGGCGTCGTCGTCGGCGTGGCTGTCGCCGCGGTGACCATCAGCCTGTCGGACCGGCACCATTTGGCGGTCCGTCCGGCACGGCATCCCTGACCGTCGCCGCCGGCCTGGCCTCAAGATGCCGCAGGTTACCGGCCGGCAGGGATTGACAAATACCCCGTGGGGGTATAATTTCGGAGCTACCGGAACACGACGTCACGGGCCCGCACCTCGGGCCAACGCACTGAAGGTCCCCACTCCGCAGCCGAGCCAAGCGCCAACTCGAATGACCCGACGCTTCCACGCTCCACGGAATCCGCCACTGTGCCGAGGAGATCGTCATGACTGAGACCACCGTCCACCTGCTGCCCTTGGTTTCGGCAGCGTCCGGCTGCCCCTGCTGCGCGTCCGCCGGGAATGCGCCGCAACTGGCGGAACCGGACGTGCAATCCGCAGCCGGCTACCGGTTCGACGAATCCTGACCAGAGCCCCGAGGGCACGTCCCCGCGGGCAACAAGCACAAGGAGCGTTATGACCACCCCCAGCCACAACCGACACGACCGGCCGGTGGCAGAGCACCAGCACGGCCACGGTCACTTCGGACACGGCATCGAGGACCACAGCACGCACGGCCAGGCCATGCCGGCCGGACACGCCCATTCCGCCGTCGATGAAGACCATGCCGTCCACACGCATGGCCAGCACGCCGGGCACAGCACGGCCATGTTCAGGAGCAAGTTCTGGCTGAGCCTGGCCCTGTCCGCCCCGGTCGTGTTCTTCAGCCCGATGTTCGCGCACCTGCTGGGCTACCAGCTTCCCCAGTTCCCCGGCTCCGCCTGGATCCCGCCGGTGCTGGGGACCGTCGTCTTCTGGTACGGCGGCATGCCGTTCCTCAAGGGCGGCTGGAATGAGCTTAAGTCCCGCCAGCCGGGCATGATGCTGCTGATTGCCATGGCCATCTCCGTCGCGTTCCTCGCCTCGTGGGTCACGACCCTGGGCCTGGGCGGTTTCGACCTGGACTTCTGGTGGGAGCTGGCGCTGCTGATCGTGATCATGCTGCTGGGCCACTGGCTGGAGATGCGCGCCCTCGGCGCGGCCTCGGGGGCTCTGGACGCCCTCGCGGCGCTGCTGCCGGACGAGGCTGAGAAGGTGGACGACGACGGTGTCATCACCACGGTCCCGCTGGACGGGCTGGCCGTCGGCGACGTCGTCCTGGTCCGCCCCGGTGCCCGGGTGCCCGCCGACGGGCAGATCACCGGCGGCGCAGCGGAGTTCGACGAGTCGATGATCACCGGCGAATCCAAGGCCGTTCGCCGCGGCCCCGGGGACAAGGTCGTGGCCGGAACCGTGGCTACCGACAATGCCGTGCGCGTCCGGGTCGCCGCGATCGGTTCCGATACCGCCCTGGCCGGCATCCAGCGCCTGGTCGCCGAGGCGCAGGCCTCCTCTTCCCGCGCCCAGGCGCTGGCCGACCGTGCCGCCGCCCTGCTGTTCTACTTCGCCCTGGCGGCCGGGACCATCACCTTCATTGCCTGGCTGCTGCTGGGCAGCCCGGACGAGGCAGTGGTCCGCACCGTGACGGTGCTGGTCATCGCCTGCCCCCACGCCCTGGGCCTGGCCATCCCGCTGGTCATCGCCATATCCACCGAACGTGCCGCCCGTTCGGGCGTGCTGATCAAGAACCGCATGGCCCTGGAGCGCATGCGCACTATCGACGTGGTCCTGTTCGACAAGACCGGCACCCTCACCGAAGGCCGGCACGCCGTCACCGGCGTTACGGCGGCCGACGGCATCGACGAGGCCGAACTGCTCGCCGCGGCTGCGGCCGCCGAGGCCGACTCCGAACACCCCGTGGCCCGGGCCATCGTCCGCGCGGCCGCGGAACATCCGGCGGCACGGCAATTGGCGCTGGTGGGCACAGGGTTCGGCGCGGTTACCGGCCGGGGGGTCCATGCCACCGTTGCAGGCTCCGACGTCGCCGTGGGCGGGCCGAACATGCTGCGCGAGCTTGGCCTGCAGGCCCCCTCGGAGATCGCGCCGGAGGTACGGGAATGGATGGGACGGGGCGCGGGCGTGCTGCACGTGGTCCGCGACGGGCGGATCATTGGTGCCCTGGCCTTGGAGGACAAGGTCCGGGACGAATCCCGGGCCGCCGTGAAGGCCCTCCAGGACCGCGGCATCAAGGTCGCCCTGATCACCGGCGACGCACGCCAGGTGGCCGACGCCGTCGGCCGGGACCTGGGCATCGACGAGGTCTTCGCCGACGTCCTGCCGCAGGACAAGGACACGAAGGTCGCCGAACTGCAGCAGCGCGGCCTGAACGTGGCCATGGTGGGCGACGGCGTGAACGATTCCCCCGCGCTGGCCCGCGCCGAGGTCGGCATCGCCATCGGCGCCGGCACCGACGTGGCGATGGAATCGGCCGGCGTCGTGCTGGCCGGCAACGACCCGCGCTCGGTGCTGTCCATGATCGATCTGTCCCACGCCAGCTACCGCAAGATGATCCAGAACCTGCTCTGGGCCACCGGATACAATATCGTGGCCGTCCCGTTGGCCGCAGGGGTGCTCGCCTTCGCCGGCGTCGCCATCTCCCCGGCGGTCGCCGCCATCCTGATGTCAATCTCCACCATCGTGGTGGCCCTCAATGCCCAGCTGCTGCGCCGGATCGACCTGGATCCGACACGGGCGCGGTAGGTGATCGGGTGCGGGTCCGCGTCGGTCGCGAGGTCGCATGCCCGGTCGTCGTCGATGAGGAATGCGCCGTGCAGGCGGACGGTCTCGAGCACTGCGTGCCCGTTCCCGGGCGGTGTGAGGTTGGCGAGCCCGGTGGCGAACCAGGCCTGCAGCTGGGGCAGCAGTTCACGGACCGGATTCCCCGAATGCAGCCCGATCGCATCGGGGGCGGCCGTGCGCTGCGTCGACGAGAGCAGCAGAACCCGCGACCGCGCGGCGCCAAGCGCTGCGGCCTGCCACCCGTAGTCGACCGGCCCGAACTGCCACACGGCGCGCACAAAGGTCCCGACCTGATCGCCGCCGTTCTCGCACTGGCCGCCCTCCCGGTCACAGGGCAGCGCCTGTCTACCGCACCCCGGTGGGCACGGCCCGCGATCGTCGCCGGAGGGGCCGTGGCCGGGTTCCCCAGGCTGACCTCGCATGCCCGGGCCACGGCACCGGCCAGCCATGGGGCGGTGGTGGTCGGACTGCTGCCCTCGGCGACCGCCGTGATGGCGGTGGTCCGCGGCCAGGAGCGCGCCGCAGGCCGGTTCCGGGCCTTCGCGGCCCTCGGGCACCCGCTGTCGTCGTCTTCGCCTCCCTTCGGGGCGGCGGTCCGGCCCTCGGCCCAGGTCAGCCAGGTCCAGCTCGCCCAACCGGCAAGGGGCCTCTTCTGGCCAGCGCTCATCCTGCACGAGCAGCCGGCATGGCCCACCATCGTCGGCGGCACTATCGTGATCCTGTGCACCGGACTCGCCGTCCGCACCCGCCTGAACAGAAAGCCCCCCCGATGCGCCGCACGCCCCACTACCTAATGACTGACCCCGAAGAAGTCAGACGCCTTATCCGCAACAACCCCTGGGCCACGTTCGTCTCGCCGACCAGCAGGGGCCTGATCGCTTCGCACTACCCGGTCCTGCTCGACGACGACCACGAGCACATCACCATCGTCAGCCACTTCGGGCGCCCCGACGAGGTCCTCCACGAGCTCGGCCGGCACGAAATCCTCGTCATCATCCAAGGCCCGCACGACTACGTCTCCTCGAGCTGGTACGCCCCCGGCGATCTCGTCCCGACCTGGAACCACGTCACGGCCCACCTCTACGGCACCCCGGAGATCCTGGGCGAGGAGGAGAACTATGCGATGCTCAGCCGCCTCACCGACCACTTCGAGCAGCACTACCGGAACGGGCGCAGCCTCGCCGAAGACGAGCCGGGTACCCGCCGCGCTGCCAAAGGCACCGTCGGCGTGCGGATGCGCGTCGACCGGTTCGACGCACGCGCCAAGCTGAGCCAGAACAAGTCCGCCGACGTCATCGACAACATCACCGCACACATCGCCGGGCACAACCCCGCCCTCGCCCGCGAGATGGGCCGCGCCAGAGGCGGCGGACCGGCCTCGACGACACAACGCCCGCCGTCCGAGCACAATGGTTAGCGGCTCCGGCGAATCCGTGGCCCCCGGCAGGTCGCGTGCTCGCCGTCAAGGGCCGGGCCCAGCTCCTCGCCGCAACGTCGCCATTTCCGGTTCTCGGGCCCCGCTTCAGGTAGCGCCGGGGTGGGTCATTCATGGCCGGGTCGCCTGAGCAAGCGCCCTCCGAAATCTCGGCACCGTTAATGTGCAAGGTTCAACAGGCTGGCCTGAGTGTTTGCTGCAGGTCATTCTTCAGCGCGTGGTAGGGCTCTCCGGCGGTACAGCGTTTGGGGCAGCGGATCGCATCGGATTTGGAGTGGCCTTGTGGGTTTGCGCTCCAGGCAGGCCTGGCCCCGGCGGCGTTGTCCCCGCCCAAATCCGGCAGCCCATGCGCGACGCCGGCGACCCCCGGGGTGACGGTGTGCGCACTATCGGCACAAAGCCGGCGCAACCACCGGGTCCAGCAGGGCTCCTACTGGTACCAGAACCAGCCCGGCGGCACCCAGGACGAAGGCACCTCGTGCCCGCCGTTTCCGCCGCACTGGCCGCAGGTGTAGCTGGCGCTTGCCGCGCTCCACTGGCTGTCGTGCAGGAGCCGCGCGGGCACGTAGTCCCCGAAGACGAGGTAGTCTCCGCTGCCGCAGTCAGCGCAGCGCGGCTTTTCCCGGGCCTGCGGCCCTGAAACTGTCAATGCCAATCGTCCTCCTCAGATTCGGGCCACTCTCCAAAGGGCGCCCGTGCCGACGTCATGGTGGTCAGGGAGCGGCTACGCGGACATCCCGGCAAGGCTGCGCACCGCAGGTGCCGCCGAAGCCGGATCCAGCACCCGCAGGCGGCACCTGGCCAGGCGGGGGTCAACCTGCTCGGGCAGGTGTCCGGACTTACAGCTGTGGTGCAGCTCCGCCAGCGCGGCAGCCTCGGCGTGCGCGTCCCGCAGGTCCACCTCGAGGTGGAGATTGGGCCGGAGCGAATTGGTGCGCCGGATCAGTGAGTACAGGCCGATCAGCGTGTGCCGGTCTACTTTCCCCAGGACCTTGATTCTTACCGATGCCCCGTCCAGGTCGACCCGGACGACTACGCGAAGCTTTTGGACCATGGCACTTCTTTCATGAATTCCGCTGCTTGTCCCGCCTCATGCTAGTGGCAATTATGTGACGCAGGCAACATTTTATGCGGGTTCCCGCCATACGGAGACAAAAAGCGGTCCCGGCATGTGGGTGCCGGGACCGCTTGGTTTCCTGCCGGCCACGGGCCGGCGGGAAACGTTAGGCGTGGGTATGGCCGTGCGACCGGCCGGTCACCATGCCGTAGATGCCTGCGACGATCAGGCCGCCGATAATGGCGAGGATCCAGGTGCCGAGGTCGAAGAACCCCTGCACTCCGGCACCGAACAGCGCACTGCCGATCCACCCGCCGACAAGCGCGCCGACGACGCCGAGGATCAGGCTGGTCACCCAGCCTCCCCCGACACGACCGGGCATAAGCGCCTTGACGATCGCCCCTACGATCAGGCCAAGAATGATCCATGCGATGATTCCCATGACTGCTCCTTTCTCAAGGCAACACAGGTCAGGCAAAAGCCTGCTGGATGGTTCCGCGCGGCCGGGCCGCACTCTCCCGATGCCGCCTGCGGCTATGGAACGTGCTTGGGTGCCAATCGACTCCTTTCGGGACGGCGCCCTCGGCGCCTCCGGCTCGGGGATGAAGCCGACGGACCCAGCCCCGTGCGCTGCGGTTCTGCCGCGGTTCTGCCACAAGGCCGAATCCTAAGCCTGCTTCTCTTAACTAGTTGTGCCACACCCTTTGCGCCTGCGCAAGCCTCACGCCCCGTGGAGATCCGGCCAGGGGCGTGCGGCGGAAGGTTGGCGGGCGCTCCGGGAATATCCGAGGGGTTTCCCGGCGCTTTTAGTAAGACCACTTATTACAATGGAGAATCCATTGCCAGTCACATAGGTGGGGGAAGAGTCATGGACGATCCAACACTTGCAGGAACCCTGCAGCATGTACTTGTGCCGCATTCCTTCGGCCGGCATGATACGGGCAGCTCCGAGTTCATCATCCTCTCCGTGGAGATCTGGACCACGGGACTGATTGTGAACATGCAGGTGCGCTCCACCGCCGGTCCGGAATTCAGGCGGCCCGACATCATGGTCGAAGACCACCTGGGCACGGTCTATACGCGCAAGGGGTCCGTCAGCCTGGGAGCCCGGCACCTGCAGTACTTCGAGCCGACGGTGCCGGAGGGGATCCGCAGCCTCACGATCAAGTGCGAAGACGCCGGCGGAATCCGCCGGGTGCTGTTCCTCGCCGTCCCTTCGCCTCACGGCATGAAGGGGGGCCGGCTCAAAGTCCGCAACCTCGCGCACCCGGCGCTCCGGGCCGGCCGGGACCAGGAAGCCAGCTAGCGCTCGGCGGCTGCCCCTTCGTTTGGGCACTCCTTGACAACCATGGGCGGGCTGATACGTTCGAGCCAGGCATGCTTTCCATCGTGGGCAGGCTTGCCCGAGCGGAGGTACCGATGACCGAGGACGAGACTGTTCACGAGCTTCAGGACGCCACTGTCTGGGACAGTTCGGGGCACCGGCTCGGGCTGGTCGGCGAAGTTCACCGGGACAAGGATACGGGCCGCCCGGCCTGGCTGACCGTGGCCTTGGGCCTGGCCGAAACCCGGGAGCGGTTTGTGCCCCTGACCGGAGCGCGAATGGAGGGTAAGGATGTCTACGTTGCCTACGACCATGACACCGTCCAGGACTCGCCCGCCGTTGGAGGCGAGCCGGAAACGGGCTTGTCGCCCGAGGAGGAAGAAACGCTGAACCGCTACTACGGCCTGTAGGAAGCACGAAACGGGTACGGAGAGGAACTCATGAGCAATCAGGACGCCGGCAACACCCGTACGGACCAGCTGACTTTCCAGAACCCGGTGACCCGGTATCCCTCGATCAGCCCACCCGAGCAGGACCAGCCCGAACCCGGCCTGGATTTGGAGCTGGAACCGGAGACGGACCGGGGTGAATATTCCTACCGTGGCACCGCCCGGCTCCAGGGCCGCAAGGCGCTGATCACGGGCGCGGACTCGGGGATCGGTGCCGCCGTCGCCATCGGCTTTGCCCGCGAGGGCGCCGACGTGGCGTTGAATTACCTGCCGGAAGAGCAGGCCGATGCCGAGAAGATCTGCCGCATCATCGAGGACGCCGGATGCAAGGCGGTTCCGCTGCCGGGGGACCTGACCGATGTCGCCTTCTGCGCTGAGCTGGTCTCCAAGGCGGCCGAGGGCCTGGGAGGCCTGGATATCCTGGTCAACAACGCCGGCCGCCAGATTGCCGTCGAGTCTCTGGAGGAGCTGACCGAGGAGCAGTGGACCCGCACCTACGAAACAAACATCCGGGCCATGTTCCTCATTACCAAGGCAGCGCTGAAACATCTTCCACCCGGATCCACGATCATCAACACCACCTCCGTCCAGGCGTACATGCCGTCCCCGATGCTGATCGACTACGCCTCCACCAAGGCAGCAATCAACAATTTCACCAAGGGCCTGGCCCAGCAGCTGGCCCCGAAGGGGATCCGGGTGAATGCGGTGGCGCCGGGACCGTTCTGGACGCCTTTGCAGGTGTCCGACGGGCAGCCGAAGGAGAAACTTCCCAAGTTCGGCAAGGACACCCCGCTGGGCAGGGCGGGCCAGCCCACGGAACTGGCCCCGGCGTATGTCTTCCTGGCGTCCCCGGAGTCCAGCTATGTGACCGGTGAGACGCTCAACGTCAACGGGGGCATGCCCACACCGTAGACCAACCACAGACCAACCACCTGCGCAGCGCCAGGTCCGCCCGTCGGACAGCGCAGGAGTTGCGCAACACAATCTGTCGTAGGGGGTAGCTGAAAGAAGGGCCGGTCCATGGGCGTGTTTGAACTGTACCGGGATTCAAACGCGAAGTTCAGGTTCAGGATTCTCGACGACGACGGCAGCCTCGTGGCCGTCTCCGAAGCCCATGAGGACAAGGCCTCGGCGGTGGCCGCGATCAAGGCGACCCGGGACTCCGCGGCCACGTCGCGCATCGTCGACCTGTGCGGCGCACCCTTCGAAGAGCAGCCTGCCGAAAGCGGGCATTTCCTTGGATAAGCCTGCGGGTCCGGCGGCGGATGCCGCCGGACCCGCAAACCCATGGAGTGGACGCCTGGGCCCCGCCGTGGCGGGGCCCCCCACCCCCTAGGAGGAAATGAATTCCACCAGCTCGCCGACCCGGTCTTCGGGATAGTTGCGGGCGATGTCCCCCTGGCTGACGATTCCGATAAGTTGATGTCCGTCGATGACAGGGAGACGGCGCACCTTGTGGCTCTTCATGGTTTCGATGGCTTCTTCGATGCTGTCATCCGCCCCGATCGTGACAGGCTTGCCCTGGGCCAGTTCACCTGCCTTGACGGACCGCGGGTCTCCGCCCGAGGCAATGCATTTGATCACGATGTCCCGGTCCGTGATCATGCCCTTGAGGCGCTGGTCCTCCCCGCAGATGGGCAGCGAGCCCACATCGAGCTCCTGCATCTTCTTGGCGGCGGTTTCCAGTGTTTCGTTCTCGCCGACGCATTCGACGCCGCCGGTCATGATTTCCCGTGCCGTTGTCATATTCGTTCCTCTCCTTTACTTCCAGTTGCGGACCGCTTCGGGAGCGGCATTACGTGTTGTCTTCCACCCGCACTTCGCCGTACGGAACGTCATCGGAGATCATGGCCTGGATCTCGCTGGGCAGGACCCGGATGTGGACCCCGCGCAGGCCCTCCGCCGCGGACTGTTGCATCACCGGCCGCAGGGTGCTGGCTTCTTCGGGCGTGGCTCCGGCGAGGAACCGCTCGTAGGCCTCCGGCAGCTCCGGTCCGAGGTCCGCCAGGGCGCGCTGCCGGGCCAGCCCCTCGTCTTCGACGGCCGGGCCGGCACCGGCCGGAGGCGTCGTGTCCACCCCCTCGAAGGACTCGCCGGCCGGCCGGTCCTCCACGCTGCCCCGCCACGCACCTGTCTCCTGGCCACGGGATTCGATGAAATCCTTGAACTTGCGCAGGTCCGCCTTCACCTGCATGCTGTCGAACCCGAGGGCGGCGCCCACCTTTTCGGTCAGGGATTCCGTGTCCCACTGCAGCCGGACATTCACCCGGGTGGTCTGGTCGCCCAACCGGTCGAACGTCACCTCGCCTGCGTGGGTTGTCCCGTCCACGCTGCGCCAGGCCACTTTCCGGTCCGGCAGCTGTTCGACGATTTCGGTCTCGAAGTCCCGCTCCACACCGCCGACCTTGGCCCTCCACCGGTTGGTGGTATCCGTCAGCTGCGTGACCGACTCGACCCCGCCCATGAATTGGGGAAAGGACTCAAACTGGGTCCACTGGTTGTAGGCGGTGCCGACGGGCACCCCGACGTCGATCGATTCTTCCACGGTTGCCATCGTTGTTACTCCTCCAGTTACCGAAAAACTGCCCCGCCGCCGCGGGATAGGAGTGGCCACTTGCTTTCACGCTACACGAGCGGAATGCTGGCGACAACGCAATACTAAGCTTACTTAGGGAACTTGTCGACAATACCCGCGACCTGCTCAGGGCAGCACCGGTTCCTGGCTGAAGCGCCCCTCCCACACGGCACGGGAGCCGGATTCCCCGACCCGGACCACCGCCACCGTCGTCCCGGCGGCGAGCGCCACCACCCCCGCCATGACGACGACGGCCAGCACCCTGGTTCCGCCCACGCCCAAGGCGGTCCGCAGCCTGCGCTCCGGTCCCGTGCCGTAGCGGAACCAGAGCCATTGGGCCAGCGCGGCGGCAAACAGCCCCGCCACCCACGGCAGCAGCTTCAGGCCCAGCCCAACGTGGGCCTGAAGCTGCGGGGTGGTATCCACCCGGGCCATCAGCCACTCCCCGGCCTCCTGCGTCAACGGGACCAGGACCAGGGCCGCCAAGGCAACCAGCGGGGTGGCTGCCCCCAAGCGCCTGCGGGCGGCCGGCCAGAGCAGGCTGAGCACGGTGCACAGTGCGGCCAGCGGAACAACCACCACCGTCGCATGCACGAGCAGCACGTGCAGCGGCAGCCCGTCAAGTTGATAGTCCACGCTTGTGAAGACGCAGCCGCAGGCCCGATGGTTCAACCGCCGGGGCATTGTCATCCTGGCGGCGGGCATCTAAGAATGGACCATGACGGTCACCCTGAGGTCCCTGGAAACCGCAGTTCCCCCCACCGTCCTGGTGCAGGACCAGGTCCGCGACGTGTTCGCGCAGCAGCCCGGACTGACCCGGCTGGGCACCCGCCTGGTGGGCACATCCTTCGACTACTCGGGGATCGAGCGCCGGCATACCGTGGTGGAGGAGCTGACGTTGGAACGCCGCAGCGAAAACCCGGTGTTCTTCGACGCCGGCGCCCGGCTGATCCTCTCCCCCAGCACCAAGGTGCGCAACGACGTCTTCGCGGCAAAAGGCACCGATTTGTTCATCGAGGCTGCACGCAGGGCCCTGGATGCGGCGGAGGGGGTGGAAGCCGCGGATATCACCCATCTGGTGACCGTCTCCTGTACCGGGTTCTTCAACCCGGGGCCGGACTACAAGATCGTCCGCGCGCTCGGACTGGATCCGGCAGTGCGCCGCTACCATCTGGGATTCATGGGCTGCTACGCCGCCTTCCCCGCGCTGCGGGCGGCCAAGTCCTTCTGCGAGGCGGAACCGGGGGCGGTGGTGCTGGTGGTGGCCGCGGAGCTGTGCACGCTGCATGTGCGATCCTCCAACGACCCGGACACGATCATGGGCTCCTCCCTGTTTGCAGACGGTGCGGCGGCCGCGGTCGTCACCGCCCGCGAACTGCCGGGACCGGGGCCGCACCTCGAGCTGGACCATTTCGAGACGGTGCTGACCCCCGTCGGCGAGGACGCCATGGCCTGGAGCATCGGGGACGAAGGGTTCGAGATGGTCCTGGGCACCTATGTTCCGCACATTATCGACGAGCACATTGTCGGCGCCTTGGAGCCGCTGCTGGCGCGGGAGGGGTGGGACCGGCCGTACCGGGAAATCGACCACTGGGCCATCCACCCCGGCGGCCGCAGCATCCTGGACAAGGTGGAGGCGAAGCTCCAGCTCACCGAAAAGCAGCTGGCGCCCGCGCGCCAGACGCTGCGCGACTACGGCAACATGAGCAGCGCCACGGTGATGTTCGTGCTCAAGCACATCCTGGACCAGCCCTTTGCCGGCGGCCGGGAACGCGTCTGCGCGATGGCCTTCGGCCCCGGACTCACCGTGGAGACGTGCCTGCTGACCAAGGCCGGGGCGCCCGCCTGAGCCCGCCATGCCCTTCCTGTCCCGCCGGGCCGCCGACGCCGTGGAGGAAATGGACAGGCCGGACTGCGATCCGGCCACGCTCCGGCGCACCTATGCACAGTTCGCCCTGATCAACCGGGCCGTTTCCGGCTGGCGCCGGACCTACCTGCGCCAGCTGCGGCCACGCCTGGCCGCGGCCGCACGACACCCGGCGACGCTGCTGGACATCGGCTGCGGGGCCGGGGACGTGGCCCGCAGCCTGGCCCGCTGGGCGGCGGCGGACGGCCTGCCGCTGGAAATCACCGCCATCGACCCGGACGGGCGCGCCTACGCCTATGCGGCATCCCGGCCCGCCGTCCCCGGCCTGACCTTCCGCAGGGCCTACAGCTCCGATCTGGTGGCCGAAGGCAGGCGTTACGACCTGGTGATCTCCAACCACCTCCTGCACCATCTGGCACCTGCGGAGCTGGACGGGCTGCTGGCCGATTCGAAGAAACTCTGCCGCAGCCTGGCGCTGCACAGCGACATCGCCCGCAGCCCCCTGGCGTATGTGCTCTTCGCCACCGGGACGCTGCCCTTCTTCCACCGTTCCTACATCCGCCGCGACGGGCTGACCTCCATCCGGCGCAGCTACACGGTCCGGGAGCTGCGCGCGGCCGTCCCGCCGGACTGGGCGGTGCGGCAGGATTCGGCCTTCCGCATCCACCTGGTGTTCGAGCCCCGGCAGACCGCCGATGCATGACGTGGTGATTGTCGGCGGCGGCCCGGTCGGCCTGTTCCTGGCCATCCTGCTGGCCCGCGAGGGCCTGGACACCGCCGTGCTGGAACGGCGCCAGGCACGCAGCCCGCATTCACGCGCCATCGGCATCCACCCGCCCGCCCTGGAAGCCCTGGACGACGCGGGCGCCGCGGCCGGGCTGCTGGCGGCCG
>NZ_JBHTML010000122.1:0-12990 GCF_042679445.1 Arthrobacter sp. GCM10027362 | reverse complement strand
GTCGCAGCCGTACACCGCGGACCAGCGGTCCCGGTCGGGGGCCAGCCGGTCTGACCGCAGGCCAATGATCCCCGGGCCGCGGCCCGGGCCGGTGACCAACACCGGCGCCAGGGCCGTCAGCAGTGCCTGGGCCCGCGCGCCGCTGATCCCGCAGGACGCGGCCGCCGTCTCGAGTTCGGCCCGGTCCAGGCCCCGGCGCAGCCGGTCGATGAAGGCCAGATCCGCTGTGTCCGTGCCGTCGAGCAGGATGCCGCCGGGGCCGAGCCCCAGCTGGATGGATCCCGAAGCCCGGGCCAGGACGCGCAGTCCGGGGTTGATCCGCAGGTGTGACACAGTTTCCTCCGCCCGAATCCTCGCGCTCTGCCGCCAAGGTCCATGCTGGCACGCCGGCGCTGCCGGGGCAGGGGTTATCCACAGATGCGGCCGCCGCTGCCGGGTCGGCGTGCATGGGGTCCGGGCGCCGCGGTAACGTCGAGGGCATGCGGCGAGGACAGGACCCGGCAGCTGCCGGGATTGGCGAGCAACCGGTCACCACCAGGGACGGCGCCCCGGTAGTGGTCAAACGGTCAAACCGCCGACGCCGCACGGTCTCGGCGGCCTGGCGCGACGGGGCGGCGGTGATTTCGATCCCCGGGCATTTCACCAGGACCCAGGAACTGCTCTGGGTCCGGCGGATGCTGGAGAAGCTCGAGGAGCGGCCGGCCGGGACCGGCAGGACGCGCAGCGATGAGGAGCTGCTGCGCCGCGCCCGGGAACTCTCCGGGCGCTTCCTGGGCGGACGGGCGCAGCCTGCCGGCATCCGCTGGGTGTCCAACCAGAACGGACGCTGGGGATCGGCCACGCCGGCCCGGGGGACGATCAGGATCTCGGACAAGATCGACGGCATGCCGGTGTGGGTGGTGGACTATGTGATCCTGCACGAGCTGGCACATTTGCTGGAAGCCGGGCACGGGCCCGGGTTCTGGCAGCTGCTGTCGGGCTATCCGCACCTGGACCGGGCGAAGGCCTTCCTTGAAGGGGCGGCCTATGCGATGGGACGCGGGCTCGGCGACGACCCGCTGGACGGGGACCGGCGTGCAGACCCAATGGACGCACCCGAGCCGGCCCCTGCCCGCTGACCGGGGCATCCGCCTCGGGAGCAACCCCAGGGGAGCGGCAGGGGTCCCGGTGCGGGGAGGCTGCGAACGCTAGCGGCCTTCGCGGTCCGGTCCGCCGTCGTCCGTCTCCGGCGTGTCGCCCTGCGCGCCGCCTTGCGGGCCCGGGCCGGACTCCGTCTCGTCGAAGCCGCCGGCCAGCAGTTTCTGCAGGGCTTCGTCAACCTCGGCATCCTTGGCCTCGACCTGCCGGCGCCGCTTGGAGAAGCCGGCCGGATCGTCCAGGTCCTCCGGAGTGGGCAGCAGGTCCGGGTGCTGCCAAATCGCATCCCGGCCGGCAATGCCGCGCTCCTCGCCGAGTGCCGCCCACAGCGCCGCGGCCTCGCGCAGCCGGCGCGGCCGCAGCTCCAGGCCCACCAGCGCCGCGAAGGCATGTTCGGCGGGACCGCCGGTGGCGCGCCGGCGGCGGACCATCTCGCGCAATGCCCCTGCCGAAGGCAGGTTGGTGGTCGCGGCGGCGGTCAGCTCGTCCACCCAGCCTTCCACCAGGGCCAGCACCGTTTCCAGCTGGGCCAGCGCCGCATCCTGCGCGGGCGTGCGGGCGGGCATGAAGACGCCTTGGGACAAGGCCTCCTGCAGCGACTGGGGATTGGTCGGGTCGATCTCCCGGGCGGCCTCCTCGATCCGGGACATGTCGATGTGGATGCCGCGGGCGTAGCCTTCGATCGCACCAAGCAGATGCGCGCCCAACCACGGCACATGGGTGAACAGCCGGGCATGGCAGGCTTCGCGCACCGCGAGGAAGAGCAGCACATCCTGGGCGGGAACGTTCAGGCCCTCGCCGAAGGCCTTCACGTTCGCCGGCAACAGCGCCATCTTCCCCGGGGCCAGCGGAATGCCGATGTCCGTGGAGCTGACCACTTCCTTGGACAGGGCACCCACGGCCTGGCCCAGCTGCATGCCGAACAGGGCCCCGCCCATGTTCTGCAGCATGGAGCGGGCCCCGCCCATCATCTGCTTCATTTCCTCCGGAACCTGCTCGGTGAGGGCCGAGGTCAGGGCGAACGCGACGCTGTTGGCCACCGGCTCCGTCATCCGCTTCCAGGTGGGCAGGGTGGCCTCGACCCACTCGGCGCGGGCCCAGGCCTTGCCAAGCAGCCCGGTGGCGGCGAAGTCCGTGACCGGATCCAGCCAGAGCTCGGCCAGCCGCAGCGCTTCGTCCACCTCGCGGGCCTCGGCGGCGCCGACCGAGGGGTCCCCGTCCGCGGCCGCGGCGCGGCGGGCGTTTTCGTGGGCCAGCTTCCAGTTGACCGGGCCCTCGTTGCCCGCGCTCATCATCGCCTGGACCTGCTGGAACATCTGGGCGAGCATGTTCGGATCCGCCGGCAGGCCGGCGGCCTTGGCGATTTCGGCCGGATCCATGCCGGCGCCCTGGCCGCCGAACAGCTTGGCGAACATTTCGGACAGCGGATCCTGCTGGTCGCCGTCGTCGTTCGGTCGGTTGGAAGTCATCTGTACCACCGCTTCTTGTGGAGGTTGTCTGCGGGTATAGCTCCACGTTACCGGCAGTAAATCCGGATTGTCGCCGCCGCCGGTCTTCGTTCGCTCTGGGCGTCGGCCCCCGGCAGGGCACCTGCCGTTCCCAGCGTCCGCCCAGCACGACGGCGTAGGCTGGTTGCTGCGCCGCCAGCGGTCGGTGCGGTCGGCAGCGTACGTCACGGATGCTGCCGCTCCGTCAAATGCAGGGAAAATACAAGGAAGAGGAAGCCCGCGTGGTCCAGTCCACCGCCCATGAGGAACGCCCGGCCTCCGCGCGCCGCGCCGGCCGGCGTCAGCTGGCGCTCATCGGCTCGGGCGTCGCCGCGGGCCTGCTGGGCCTGGCCGCGCTGGCGCTGCCGGCACCGTATGTCGTGGAGTCCCCGGGGCCGACGTTCAACACCATCGGCAAGCTGCGGAACCGGCCGCTGATCGAGGTTCCCGGCCAGCGGACCTACCCCGCCACCGGGGCGCTGGACCTGACCACCGTCTACGTCAGTGGCGGCCCGAACGCTCCGGTCACCATCTTCGAGGTGCTGGCCGGCTGGCTGGACCCGGCGCGGAGTGTTTCGCCCGAGGAGCTCGTCTATCCGCCGGGAACCACCGGACAGCAGATCAACGAGGAAAACACCGCGGCCATGGCGTCCTCGCAGGAGTCCTCGGTGGCCGCGGCCCTCGGCTACCTGGGCGTGGACTACGGCCAGAAGCTGTCCGTGGCCGGGTTTACGGACGATTCGGTGTCCAAGGGCGTGCTCAAGGTCGGCGACGCCATCGAGACCGTCAACGGCAAGGCCGTGACGGACATCGAGGTCCTGCGCGGCGCGCTCAATGCCAGCGGCGGCAATAGCGTGGCCCTGGGCGTGCGGCGGGACGGGGCACGGGTTACGGAAAAGATCGCGCCGAAGGCCAACGGCCAAGGCATGTACCAGCTCGGTGTGGCGCTGGACATCAGCTATACGTTTCCCTACAAGGTCAAGATCCAGCTGGAGGACGTCGGCGGACCGAGTGCCGGGATGATGTTTGCCCTGGGCATCGTCGACAAGCTCACCGCCGGACCGATGACCGGCGGAAAGCACTTCGCCGGAACCGGCACCATCGACGCCAGCGGCGATGTCGGGCCGATTGGCGGCATCGCGCAGAAGATGCTCGGCGCATCCGAGAACGGGGCCACGGTTTTCCTGGCCCCGGCGGAAAACTGCGGCGAGGTCGCCGGGCACGTCCCGGACGGATTGCAGGTGGTGAAGGTTTCTACCCTGAAGGACGCCGTGCACGCCGTGACGCTCATCGGGCAGGGCAAGGACGCATCGGCGCTGCCCAGCTGCAGCTGAGCTGTCAACCGGGATCCGGTCACAATCGGGATACAGTTCCGCCGGTTCCGGGCGGCCTGCTGGCTGGGGCCGGAGCCACAGGGCAGAATGGCAGAAGGCGGAACCTCTGTGGCTGCTGGATCGTGGTTTAAGCGGGGGACTCCCGGGCACAGGCCTGGGATCCGTCGCGAGTTAAACACCCAGACGATGAGGTAACGAGTGACCTTCGGACCAGACCGGCCCTATGCCGAGCGGCCAACGCCGCCGACCAAACTTCGACGGAAGCGCTCCGCCTTGGTGCCCACCCTGATTGTGGTGGCCGTGCTGGTGATCGGCTTTGTCTTTTTCTCCCAGGTGTACGCGGACATTCTCTGGTACAGCCAGCTCGGCTTCCTGGAGGTGTTCCTGAAGGAGAACGGCACCAGGATAGCGATCTTCCTGGTCGCATTCGTGATCATGTCCGTGTCCGTGTACCTGAGCCTGCGGATCGCCTACCGTTCCCGGCCGGTATATGCGCCCGACAGCTCGCTGCAGGAGAATCTGAACCGCTACCAGGCGCAGCTGGAGCCGGTCCGGAAGCTGCTCATGATCGGCATCCCGGTTGTGCTCGGCGGCTTCGCCGGCACCGCAGCCGCCTCTGCCTGGAAGACGGTGCTGCTGTTCTTCAACCAGGAACCGTTCGGCACCGCCGATCCGCAGTTCGGGCTGGACTACAGCTTCTATCTCAATACCTTGCCATTCATCGGTTTCATTAACGGCTTCCTGGTCAGCGTCGTACTGATTGCCGGCATTGCCGGACTGCTCACGCATTATCTGTACGGCGGAATCCGGCTGGAGGAAAAGGGCCTGTTCGCCTCGACGGCGGCTCGGATCCACATCGCCGTGTTCGCCGCCCTGTTCCTGGTCCTGCAGGGCATCAACTACTGGCTTGACCGGTACAGCACCCTGCAGTCGACCTCGGGCAAGTGGGCCGGCGCCCTGTACACGGACGTCAACGCGGTCATTCCAACTAAGGCGATTCTCGCGGTGGCTGCCATTATCGTGGCCATTCTGTTCATCGTGGCCGCGGTCATGGGTCGCTGGCGGCTGCCGCTGGTGGGGACCGCAATGCTGGTCATCACGGCCATCCTGGCCGGCGGGGTGTACCCCTGGGTGGTCCAGCGCTTCCAGGTCACCCCGTCCGAGCTGAGCCTCGAGCGCGAATACATCGAGCGCAACATCGCCCTGACCCGCCAGGCCTACGGCCTGACGAATACGGAAGTCACCCCGTACAACGCCACCGTGACCGCGGAGGCCGGGGCGCTGCGCTCCGACGCCGAGACCACCGCCAACATCCGCCTGCTCGACCCGAACCTCGTTTCCGACGCGTTCGGCCAGCTCGAGCAGTTCCGCCAGTACTACCAGTTCGCTCCGACGCTCAACGTGGACCGCTACAACGTGGACGGCGATGTCCAGGACACCGTCATTGCCGTCCGCGAGCTGAACACCGCAGGCGTGCCTTCGGGCTGGGTCAACGAACATGTGCTGTTCACCCACGGCTACGGCGTGGTCGCCGCCGCGGGCTCCAGGGTCCAGGCTGACGGCAAGCCCTCCTTCATGCTTTCGGGCATTCCCTCCAAGGGTGTGCTGGGCAATGACAAGAGCTACGAGCCGCGCATCTACTTCGGCGAATTCTCGCCGGATTACTCCATCGTGGGCGCCCCGGAGGGCGCGGACCCGGTGGAAATCGACCGGCCGCAGAGCGAAAATTCGGACACCGAGGCGCGCAACACCTTCACCGGCAACGGCGGGCCCAATGTCGGCAACTGGTTCAACCGGCTGGTCTACGCGCTGAAGTTCCAGTCCACGGACCTGATGCTTTCGGATGCCGTCAACCGGGAATCCCAGATCCTCTATGACCGCAACCCGCGCGAGCGCGTCGAGAAGCTCGCCCCCTACCTGACCATCGACGGCAACGCCTACCCGGCGATCATCGACGGCCGGGTCAAGTGGATCGTGGACGGCTACACCACCAGCCAGCACTTCCCGTACTCCACCCCGCAGCAGCTGGCCTCCGCCACCGCGGATTCGCTGACCGCCGGGGGCCGCACGGTGGCGCTGCCGCCGCAGGAAGTGAACTACATCCGCAATGCGGTCAAGGCCACCGTGGATGCCTACGACGGTTCCGTCACCCTCTATGCCTGGGATGATCAGGATCCGCTACTGAAGGCCTGGCAGAAGGTCTTCCCGACCACGCTCAAGCCGTACCGCGAGATGTCCGCCGACCTGATGGCCCACGTGCGCTATCCCGAGGACCTGTTCAAGGTCCAGCGGGAGCTGCTCGGCCGCTATCACGTGACCAGTGTTGACCGCTTCTACTCGAATTCGGACGCCTGGAGCGTTCCCACGGATCCGACCTTGGGGGCCAAGACCACGGTCAAGCAGCCGCCGTACTACCTGTCGCTGAAGATGCCCGGGCAGGACAGCGCGTCCTTCTCCTTGACCACGCCGTTCATTCCGTTTACGGCCGACGGAGAGGAGCCGCGCAACGTGCTCTACGGCTTCCTCTCCGCCGAGGCCGATGCAGGCACCGGCAAGGATGGGGTGAAGTCCCCTGACTATGGCAAGTTGCGGCTGCTGGAACTGCCCCGCTCCGTGACCGTCCCGGGCCCCGGACAGGCACAGAACCTGTTCAACTCGGACACCACCGTCTCCCAGGCGCTCAACCTGCTGCGCCAGGGCGCCTCGGAAGTGATCAACGGCAACCTGCTCAGCCTGCCCGTGGGCGGGGGCATGCTGTACGTGCAGCCGGTCTACGTGCAGTCTTCCGGTGCCTCGTCCTACCCAACCCTGCGCCGGGTCCTGGTCAGCTTCGGCGAGAAGGTGGGCTTTGCGCCCACCCTGTCCGAGGCGCTGGACCAGGTCTTCCAAGGCAACTCCGGGGCGACCACCGGGGACGAGGGCAATGTCGGGCAGACCCCGGAAACCCCGCCCCAGGAGGTAACCGCGCAGGAGAAACTGCAGGCCGCACTGCAGGCCGCCCGCGCAGCCATCGAGGAAGGCAATGCGGCGCTGGGCAAGGGCGACTTCGCCGCCTACGGCACGGCACAGCAGAAGCTGCAGAAGGCACTCCAGGATGCCATCAACGCCGAGTCCGAGATCACCGGTGCCGCCCCGTCCACGGGCGGCAGCACGCCGTCGCCCACGCCCACCCCGACGTCGGGCGGCTGACGCTGCCGATTTGCATCCGTTTCCCGCGGCCGGTAGAGTTACATGAGTCGCCGCGGGGTGGAGCAGTTCGGTAGCTCGCTGGGCTCATAACCCAGAGGTCAGAGGTTCAAATCCTCTCCCCGCAACGAGGAAACAGGCAGGGCGGGCCCGGTATGATACCGGGCCCGCCCTGCCTTTGTGTGCACCCGCGTGCCGGGTGTCCGTCCGCGGCGGGACACCCGGCGCGCCGGCTTCTACTGGCCGGATTCCAGGGACGCCGGCGACGGCGCGTTGCCGGCCTTGAGGGCCGCCAGGCGGGCCTCGACTTCCGTCTGTTCGCCAAGGTCCTCCAGGCTCTCGAACTGGGCGTCCAGGCTGGAGGCGGCCAGTTCGTTGGCTCCGCGGACCTTTGCCTCCTCGCGGCGGACCTTCTCCTCGAAGCGGCTGACTTCGCTGGTCGGATCGAGGATGTCGATGCTCTTGATCGCGTCGTGGACCTGCAGCTGCGCCTGGGCCGTTTTGGCGCGGGCGATCAGTTCGTCGCGCTTGCTCTGCAGCTCATTGAGCTTGGACTTCATCTGGTTCAGGCCGGTCTTGAGCTTTTCCACGATCTCGGTTTGCGAGGCAATGGTCGGTTCCGCGCCCTTGGCCTCGTTTTCGGCGGCGATCTGCCGCTGGATCGCGACCTTGGCCAGGTTGTCGAACTTTTCGGCATCCGCGGTATTGCCGGCAGTCCGGTATTTGTCCGCCTGGCGGCTGGCTGCCAATGCCTTGTTGCCCCAGTCCCTGGCGGTGGCCAGGTCTTCGTTGTAGTCATCCTGGAGCATCCGCAGGTTGCCGATGGTCTGGGCGACGGCGCTCTCGGCTTCGGCGATGTTGTTGCTGTAGTCGCGGACCATTTGGTCCAGCATCTTCTGCGGATCTTCCGCCTGGTCCAGCAGCGCGTTGATGTTGGCCTTGGCCAGCTGTGCGATGCGGCCGAAAATAGACTGCTTTACCACGATATTGCCCTTCCTTCTGCCTACCAATGGAAACCAATGAAACCAATGGACAACTGTGTCCCGGCCGGCGCCGGCCGAAGGACAGCACCGGCTGCCTAGAAGTTGCCGCCGGCACCTCCGCTGTCGCCGAAGCCGCCGAAACCGCCGCCATCACCGCCGAAGCCGCCGAAACCGCCGCCGCCGAAGATGCCCCCGCCTCCGCCGCCGTGGTGGCCGCCGTGCAGGATCGAATCGATCAGGATGCCCCCCAGGATCGCGCCGCCCAGGCCCCCGCCTCCGCGGCCTCCGCCACCGAAGCCGCCGAAACCTCCCATGCCGCTGAAGTCGTCGACGTCCTGCTGCGCCAGCCGGCTGGCCTGCTCGGCCAGGGCATTGGCCTGGTTGGCGTAATTGAGGGCCTGTTCCGGATCCGAGTCGGCCATCGCGATGGCCTGGTCCAGGTGGCGTTCGGCCTCGGCCAGCCGGGTGCGGGCCTGGCTGCCGACGCCGCCGCGCCGGGCCCTGATGTAGTCCGAGGTGCCGGAAATCTGGGCTTGGGCGGACATGATCGCGTGCTGCAGCGCCTCCCGGGCACGGCGTGCGCGTTCCTGCTGGTCCCGGATGCCTGCCAAGGCGCCGTCCAGCTGCCCCTGGGCGGATTCCAGCCGCTGCATGACGGCCAGGGGATCGATCCGGCCGCCGGCCATCGCCTGCTTGACGTTGGCCAACGCGGCCTCCACCGCGGCGGCCGGTCCGGCCAGTTCGGGATGCCGGCCGCCGTGGAGCAGTGCCCTGGCTTGGGCGAGGTCCTGGGCGGAGTCGGCAACCGCGGACTCCATGGCCTGCCGGGCGGTGGCCAGATCCTTGGCGGTCCTGCCGATGGCATCGAGCAGGACATCGGCCTGGTGGACGCCTTCCTCCGCGGCGCGGATGGCGACGACGGCGCCGCTGCGGTCCGCGGCGTCAAGCTTTTCCTGCGCGGTCCGGGCAGCGTTTTCCGCGAAGGCCAACCGCTCCTGCGCCTGGCTGACGTTGTCCGCGATGTGGGCCAGCGCCGAATCCGCGTAGCCGGAGCGCAGTCGCTCCAGCAGGTCCGTGCCCTCCTGGAGCCGGCCCCGCGCGGTGCCGGCGGCGGCCCGGACCGCTGCCAGTGCCTCCGGCGCAGTCGATTCGAGTTTGCGCAGCGCGTCGAAGTCCGCCTTGTGCCGCTCCAAGGTGGCATTGACGGCTTCGCACCGGCGGATAATGTCACCCAGCCAGGCGCGCTGCTGCTGCTCGGTGTCCGGGATATGGTCATCCAGCTGCTGCTGCAACTTGAAGGATTCGCTCATGTGGAGCTTGGCGGCGTCGATATCCTCGCGGAAGGGCAGCACGGCCGCCTCCCCGTACTGGGCCAGCGCAAAGCCAAACTCCTGCTCGCTGGACTTGATGGCGTCATCCGCGGCAACCAGCAGGCTTGAGGCTTTCCGGCGCAGCTGCTCGATGCTCATGGCATCGTTGGGATCCCGGGGCTGTCCGCCCTCCGGCCTGCCCGGTACGTTGGCGCCCCGGCGGCTGCGGCGGTTGCGTACGTAAAGGTAGGTGCCCACCCCGCCGGCCGCGACGACGCCGCCGACCAGCAGCACCGGAACCAGGGAGCCGGACGAACCGCCGGACCTGACCGAACCGCTGCCGCCGGAGGCCGCGTCCTTGACGGCAGCGACGGCGTCCAAGCCGGCCTGCGCCCAGTCGCTGCGGCCCAGGGCCGGGACGACCGATTGGAAGATGGCCTGCTCCTTTCCCGCGAGCGGGCCCCCCTGGCCGGACTGGAAGTGTGCGGCGCGCTGGTCCACGGCGATGGCCAGGATGCTGTCCGAGCTGCCCAGGCCCTTCTTGTCGGCTGTCTCGACCACCCACTGGCGGGCATTCCCCGGATCCGTGAAGGTGTCCACGTAGATGATGTACAGCCCCAGGCCGCGTTCCTGCTGCAGGTTGCGGACCGCGTCCTCCACTTCGCCGGCCCTGTTGCCCAGCACTCCGGCGCGGTCCACTACGAACTGGCCGGGCGGAATGGTCACCGGGGGCTCGGCCCGGGCGGCCACCGGAACGGTCAGCAGGACCGCCAGCAGCCCGGCCGCTGCCAGGAACCGTACGGCCAGCTGAACCGCCGGGCGCACTGCGAGGGGACGGGGCAGTAATCGCATAAGCAACCCTTCGGCAGCGATCCGGCCCGCGGCGGGCCGGATGGTCGTTGTGCGGATGCCGGCGCCGGACGCGCCTGCATCCGGTTTTGATTCTATGGGGCGGTACTGGGGGCGTCCACAGAGGGGCTTCCGGCAAGCTCCCAGTTTTCTTCCAGCAAATGTATGAAGTTGTCACAGGTGCGGCGGGCATAGTGGACTTAGTTCGATGAAAGGAATCAGTATGAGCGAGAACCCGCAGGATCCCGGAGACCGGCCGGTCCCGCCGCAGCCGCAGAATCCGCCGTCCACCCCGCCCGCAGCAGCGCCGGCGCCCGGACCGGCGCCGGATCCCAACGCCACCCGGTCCATCGGCCCGGAGCAGAACCGGACCCAGCCGGTCGGCCAGATCCCTGCCCAGCACGGCAGCTGGCGCCATGCGGACGCTCCGGCACAGGGTGTGCCACAGGGTTCTGCGCACCCCGCTTCCGAAACTTCCACGCCCGGCTACGGCCAGCCCGCCCCCGGGGCTGCCTTCCACACCATTGGTACAGGGCAGGCCTCCGGCCCCGGCTTGGCCTACCAGCAGGCCAAGCCGGCCACCAGGAAGCGCTTCGGTACCGGCACGCTGGTGGCCGGTATGCTGCTGGCCGGGCTTGCCGGCGGAGGCGTCGCCGTCGGAACCCAGGCCCTGGCGGACGGTTCCGGCGCGGTCATCGCGCCCACCACACAGTCCGGCCAACTGATCGTCAACAATACGGATTCAGTCAACGAGATCACCGCTGCGGCTGCCAAGGCCTCGCCGAGCGTGGTGACCATCTCGGTCACCGGCGGCAGCAGCGGCGGTTCCGGTTCGGGAATCATCCTGGACGGCGAGGGGCACATCCTCACCAACACCCATGTGGTGACCCTGGGCGGCACCGTAGCCAAGCCCTCGGTGGAGGTGCGCACCCAGGACGGCCAGGTCCACAAGGCCACCATCGTCGGCACGGATCCGCTCTCGGACCTGGCCGTAATCAAGATCAACGCCAGCCGGCTGACCCCGGTGGCATTCGCGGATTCGGACAAGCTGAACGTCGGCGATACCGCCATTGCCATCGGTTCACCGCTGGGGCTGAGCGGTACCGTGACGGACGGCATCATTTCCACCCTGAACCGGACGATCAGCGTCTCGTCCTCGGCGGTTCCGGAGAATTCCGGGGACAGCAGCCGGGGCAACCCCAATGACCAATTCAACTTCCAGTTCCCAGGCCAGGAAGAGCGTCAGTCCGGCAGCCAGGGCAGCATCTACCTGAATGTCATGCAGACGGATGCGGCGATCAACCATGGCAACTCCGGCGGGGCACTGGTCAATACCGCCGGCGAGTTGATCGGGGTCAACGTGGCCATCGCCTCCTCCAGCGAAGACAGCGGCAGCATCGGCGTCGGCTTCGCCATCCCGAGCAATTACGCCCACCGGGTGGCGCAGGAATTGATCGCCGACGGCAAGGCCAGCCACGGCTACCTCGGCGTCACCGTCACGGCCAAGGCGGCGGAGGATTCCTCGCAATTCTCCGTCGGGGCAGCGGTGGCCGAAGTGGTCTCCGGCTCCCCGGCGGCAGACGCAGGGATCCGCAAGGGCGACGTGATTACCGCCGTGGAAAACCGGCCCATCGAAGACAGCCAGTCCCTGACCGCCGCCATCCGCGAGCATACCAGCGGCTCCAAGGTGACGGTCACGCTCCTGCGTGACGGCAGCCAGCGCAACGTGGAAGTCACGCTGGGGGAGACGCCCGCCAGCTAACCGCACTGCCCGCTTGGAAAGGCATCAGGCGGGGCGGTGCCAGCTAACCGCCCTGCCCCGCCTGAGGCCCGGTTGCGTTGTGTTGCTGCCTTCCTTCGCCAATACGCCAGGGTCCAAATAATCAGCAAACTTGCCTAGTCACAGCCACGTGGGTGTGGCATCGTTAGTTTCATGCTCGGGACACGCTCCTGTGCAGGGCGTCATCCCCGAACGGTCCCAACAAGCCATGGAGGACTCCGGTGGACAACAAGGCGAAGGTTACGGGATTAGTGCTGGCTGGGTACCTGCTCGGCCGGACGAAGAAACTGAAGCTGGCGCTCACTGTCGCCGGTGCCCTCGGTGGCAAGCAACTGATGAACAACAAGGATGAGCTTGCCGCACAGGTGACCAAGCTCGTGCAGTCCTCACCGGAGGCAAGGCGGCTGGTAGAGCAGGTTTCCGGCAGGCTCGTGGAAGCAGCGAAGGGGGCCGCCATTGCCGGCGCCTCCAAGCGCATTGAATCCGTCAGCAACACTTTGCAAAGCCGCGCGGAGCGGTTGAACGCGATGCAGCAGGGCGTGGGCGAGGCCGCGGGCAGGACCGCGGAAGCAGGCATGGCGGCGGCGGGTGCAGCCGGGACGGGAGCCGGTGCCGTCGGTGCCGGGGCGGGCAGGGGACTGCGGTCCGTCACCCATCCCTTTAAGAGCCGCGCTGAGCGGCGGCAGGCCGTCGAGGATACGGAGAGCGCCGGGACTTCGCCCGAGGAGGAAGCCGGACAGGAAGAAACCCCTGCCGCGGCCGGCCGGGAAGAAACCGAAGAGCGGCCCGAAGGCGAGGCCCCCGAGGAAGAATACGCCGAGGAAGAGCGGCCCGAGGGCGGGGCCGCCGAGGAGGAGCGGCCCGAGGGCGGGGCCGCCGAGGAGGAGCGGCCCGAGGGCGGGGCCGCCGAGGAGGAGCGGCCCG
>NZ_JBHTML010000121.1:0-13077 GCF_042679445.1 Arthrobacter sp. GCM10027362 | reverse complement strand
AGCTGCGCGGCGCGATGAAGCAAAGGGGCTTCGGCGCCGTCCGGCAGGCATCCGCATCGTCCTGACCCGGAAACCTGGTTCAGTGCCGGAGGCACGGACCGTGACCGAAGGCGGCATGCAGAGTCCCGCCTCCTCCGTCGTCCGTGAACCCGGCGTGGACCCGGCGAAGCTGGGCATTCATTATCCGGGGATCGCGTCACGGCCGGCCAGAGATTGCTGCCTCCGCGGCGGCTTCACCTCGGATACCTGCGGACACGCAGATAGCAAGTTTGCTTACTAATTCGGTTTCTGCCTATGTTGGGGACGCAGTCGAAATGAAAGGAGAACGTGATGGCAGACCAGAACAATCCCGGACAGTTCGGAAACCGGAACGACACCGAGGAGCAGGCCCGAAAGGGCGGCCAGGCCAGCAGCGGCAGTTTCGGCAGCGAAAACAGCGCCGATCCGAGTGAGGCCGGCCGGAAGGGTGCCGAGGCCCAGCCGGCCGAGGCCAAGGCACGCGGCGGGGAAAACAGCCGCAGCGGCAGCTGAACACTGCTGGCGGCAGGCGGAGAGGAGGGAGTCCCTCCTCTCCGCTTTTTAAACGCCGGCAGCGTTTAAGCATCCAATCCCGGCACCGGCTCCTTCCTCTGTCATTGCCGGGATCCGGCGGTCTGGGACGGCCCTGGGGGAGGCCTTGTCCCCTGTCCTCCCCGGTGGCAGACTCTCCCTGCTTGCCGGGGCAACCCGCTGCTACCGGTGGCCCGGCAAGTCCAGAAGATGAAAGGGCCCCGACAGGCTGCCCTCCGGCTGGAGCCCTTCCGACCGTTCTCCGGCCGGTACCTCCACGGACCGGGATCACCGCTGCCCGTCCGGTGCAGGAGCCCCTGCCGGCTCCGCACCGGCGGCCGGCTTTGACAAAGGCGCCTGCTGATCGGCCGTCCCATCTGCGCGAATCCTGCCTCCGCGCACAGCCCGGGCCGGCCTCGGCCGCCGTACGTGTCCTGCAACCGTGGTTGACGAGGGTTGTCCCGTCCCTGAGGCTCCAGGCAGGTCCCGGTGTCCCTCTCCGGTGTCCTGCATGTCCCGTCTTGCGATGCGGCCGGAGCACTGTTCCGGGGGGCGTGGCAGCCGGTACCGCTGCTTGTCCAGGGCCGGGCGGATGCCTGAAGGAGGCCGGCTGCGGAAGCGGATTGCCAGGAAGGGCTCCTGGTCCGCTTCCCGGCCGGGCTCCTGCCACCCCCTCTTCCGGGGAAACCAAATCAGGCGTACGGTTGCCAGCGGGGAGGTTCCCTCCGCCTGGTTGGGGTGATCGGCATGCCGCGCCGCTACGCGGACTACCTGCCCGAGGACAACTTCACCGCGATGAACCAGTTCTCCACCATTTCCTCCTTCGTCCCGGGCGCCTCGCTGATCCCGTTCTTCTGGAACGTGTACATCACCTGGCGCAGCGGCAGGAAGGTCGAGGTCGACGACCCCTGGGGCTTCGGCGGATCGCTGGAATGGGCCACCTCCTGCCCGCCGCCGCGGCACAACTTCACCTCGCTGCCGCGCATCCGCTCCGAGCGCCCGGCCCTGGACCTGCACCACCCGGAGCTGGCCCCGCGCCACACCCCGACGACCCCGGCCCCGGCAGCCCAACTGCTCGGCCCGGCCGACAGGGAGGAACCCTGACCCTTCGGGCACCTTTGGGCAACGCCAACCCGGAGAGCTGCAACGGTTTATGACAACAGGCACGGTGAAGTGGTTCAACGCGCCAAAGCCGGACTGCGGTGGCAGTCGACCGCTCCGGGCACCGGCTCGCCGCTGTCCGTGTGCCGGTCAGCGACGCGGGCTACCGGAGGCTGCGCCGGTTCGCGGACAAGTACCCGGAGCCGGTCCGGGCACTTGAGGGCGGGATCTGCCCGGAAGATCTACCGGGACCCCTGGGACGAGGGATCGGCCAGTGTTTCCAGGGCAACGGTCTCGATGATTGTGGTGCTGGGAGGTCCGGCCAAAGCCTGTGACATGAGGTTGGTCTTCCACAGATCATTTTGCAGCCGCAGCAGAAATTCTGCGGCGGCCTCCTCCGTGTCGAAATCAAGCTCCAGGATCGCGTGGTTCTTCTCATCCAGGGGCCGGGAGATCTTGTACGACCTAACCCCCGACGCGCCGCGGTTCAGCACATCCCTGTCGAACGCGTGCATCCACATTCGGAAGTCTTTGACGGCATGTTCTATCCGCAGGCTAAACATTGAGTTCCCTTCTGATGGCCCTTATACGATCACCATAGGCCGCGAAGACCAAGCCACCTAGGAAGGTCCACCGGCCAAGCCCCCGTATACAGCCGGATTCCCGGCAGCACTTATGGAGCTCCTCGGTCAAACCCGCACTGTCGGGTTGGTGATGCTGTCGGTGCATTCGCCGGCACGTTGTGTGAGGAACGCGAGCATTGAGCCGAAATGGTGTGATAGACCCCTGGCGGGGCTCCCGGACCCGGAAGACTTCGCCGGCAGCGCGAGCCTGAAGACTTTTGCCCAGGCGGACACGACCTGCTTCGGCAGGGCCCCGGAGTTGTAGGGCAGTCGATAACGGCTGCAGATTTCGCGTATCTTGGGGGCGATCTCGGCGTAGCGGCTGGATGGCAGGTCCGGAAACAGGTGGTGCTCTATTTGGTGGGACAGGTTGCCGGTCATCAGGTGCATTAGTCTGGAACCGGAAATGTTGGCGGAGCCGATCATCTGGCGCACGTACCAGTCTCCGCGCGTCTCACCGTCGACCATTTCCTCGGTGAAGGTGTCCGTTCCCTCCGGGAAGTGCCCGCAGAAAATCACCGCGTGCGCCCAGACGTTGCGTATCGCGTTGGCTGCCAGCGTCCCGTAGAGGGCCTGTTGGCCGGACCCGGTCAGCAGGGCCAGCGCGGGGGTTGCCGCATAGTCCTTGATGAACTGCTTGGCGGCCTTCCGGCCCATCGCCTTAAGGTCCTTGACGAGCGCGGCTTTGGATTTCCTGCCTTGCCGGAATTCGTCAAGCTCCAGGTCGTAAATGGCGATGCCCCATTCGAACACGGGGGCCAGCAGCGCGTTGTACAGCGGGTTGCCCAGGTTGAAAGGCTTCCACGGCTGGTCCGGGTCCATGCGCAGCAGGTTGTATCCCACGTCGCGGTCCTTGCCTACGACGTTGGTCCAGCGGTGGTGCAGGTCGTTGTGGGTGTGCTGCCAGGAGCGGGCCGGGGTGACAAAGTCCCATTCCCAGGTCGTGGAATGAATGTCCGGGTCCCGCATCCAGTCCCACTGGCCGTGCAGCACATTGTGCCCGATTTCCATGTTCTCCAGGATCTTCGCGACGCTGAGGAGCGTGATGCCGGCCCCCCACGCGGCCCTGTTCCGCCCGGCCAGGAGCGCGGCGCGGCCGGTGATCTCGAGCACGCGCTGTATCTTGATGATCCGGCGGATGTAGGCGGCATCGGCGGCGCCTCGCTGGGCGAGGACCTCGTCGCGGATGGCGTCCAGCTCACGGCCGAGTTCGGCCACCTGCTCGTCCGACAGGTGGGCGGCCGCAGGCGGCCGGACCAGCGGGTGGCCCGAGGCGGCGAGCGCCCCCGGCCGGGGCCCGGCGGCTGCGGCCGCCGTTCCTGAAGTGGCCGGTGCCCGGCTGGGAATGTGTGCCATACGGCGGGTTCTCCTCAGAGGTCTAGGTTCACAGGTCCGGCTGCTGCCGAAATACATGGCTGGATCAGTTGGCCGGGTTCGTCCCGGATCTCGCCCGTGCGCAGGTCGCGTATCCGACCGGCCCGCAGTGGCACCAGGCAGCTGTGGCAGATGCCCATCCGACAGCCGCTGGGCATCAGGACGCCGGCATCTTCACCGACGTCGAGCAGCGGGGTGTTGCCGTCCGCCTCCACTTCGCGGTCCGAGGCTTCGAAGGTGACCAGCCCGCCGTCCTGTCCCGCACCGGCGCCAAGACCGGTGTTGAAACGCTCGATGGTCAAGCTGCCTGAACCGGCCTGCCCTGCAGTTGCCGTATCCCCGGCTTCGGCAACCATCGCCTCGGCAGCCCAGAGCGCCCCGGCGTCGTCGAGGAAGCCCTCCGGCCCGCAAGCGTAGGCCGCCCGCCGGCGCCAGTCAGGGCAGAGCCCGTCAAGCTCCGCGGCAGAGGCTAGGTCCAGCCGGCCCCGTGCTGCGGTAAACCACTGCGCCACGCGCAGGTTGGGGAACTGATCGGCAAGCTCGCACAGTTCCTCATGGAAGATGCTCCGTTCCGGGGTGCGGCTGGAGTGGATGAGCACCACATCCGCATCCCGGCGGCGCGGCACCAGGGTGCGGATCATCGACATGACCGGGGTGATGCCGCTGCCGGCGGTGAGCATCAGCAGCGGCCGGGGCTGTTCGGGCAGGACGAATTCGCCCTGCGGGGGTGCCAGGAACAACACGTCGCCGGGCCGGGTGTTGCGCACCAGGTAGCCGGACACCGAGCCGACGTCCGTCACGGTGATCGCCGGGTCCCGGCCGGCGGCTGCACTGAGCGAATACGAGCGCCAATGGCGCACCCCGTCCAGCTCCACGCCGATGCGGGCCCACTGGCCTGCCCGGTGGGCCTGCCAGCCGCGGCCCGGGCGGAAGAAAATGGTTGCCGAATCGGCGGTCTCGGAAAGCACCCGGGTGACCACGCCGCGCAACTGGCGGGCCGAGAATACCGGATTGAACAGGGACAGGAAGTCTTCGGGAGCCAGGGGAGTGGTCAGAACAGATGCGGCACGTGCCAGCTTAAAGTGCCGGAGCATATGATCAACCTTATGACGGGCCGAGCCAGATTTCTCCTAACGATGCATACGATCCCAGCCGCAAAACTATCGTGCCAAGACAACTTAAGGGACCTTGGATGAATCCCGTGCCGAACAACCAGGCGCTGACCCGGGCCTCCGATCCCCCGTGGCTGGCATTGCCGCGGGAAATTGTCGATGTCCTGCGGCCGATGATGCCCGGCATTGTGGAGGCAATCATCGCCACCGTTCCGCAAACCGTGCCTGCCTATGCGCGGCCGATCGAGGGACGGTTCGGGCGCGGTTTGCGCAGCGGCGTGGCGGTGGCACTGGACCGTTTCCTCCAGCTGCCGGGCACCCGGCTGCCGGCGTTGTCCGAGGAAAACCGGCAATTGGTGGCAGGCCTGGGCAGCGGCGAATTCCGGCAGGGCCGGAGCATGGACGCATTGCTGAGCGCGTACCGCATGGGCGCCCGGGTAACCTTCCGCGAGTTATCCAGGATCTCCTTGGAGCAGAACCTTGGCTTGAGCGTCGTGGTGAACCTGGGCGAATCAATCCTCGCCTACATCGACGAGCTCTCCGCCGTCAGCGCCGAGGCCTACGCGTTTGAACGGTCCGAGCGGGCCGGGGCGGTGGAGCGGCGCCGTACCGAGCTGCTGGAGCTGCTGCTGCACGGGCAGGCCGACGAGGCGGCCCTGCGCCAGGCCGCCTCCATGGCGGACTGGGTGCTGCCGGCCAGGCTGGCGGTCGTGACGCTGCCGCTGGACCGCGCGGACGGCCTGCGGCTGCAGCTAGGGCCGGGGGCCCTGGTGGTCGAACGCGAAACCGATGTTGTTGCCTTGGTTCCGGCACGGCAGTCCAAGGCGGTCCAGGATCATCTGGAGAAGGCACTGCGCGGCCGGTCTGCCTCGGTCGGGCCGGCCGGCGGGTGGCAGCAGGTGCCGGAGTCACTGCGGCTGGCCGTGCTCGCTGCCGCGGTCATGCCTTCCCGGGAAAATCCGGACGATCCGCCAGTCTGGGCACACGATCATCTGGATCAGATCATCCTCGGTATCGAACCCACCGCCGTCGCCGAACTGGCACAGCGCAGGCTGGCCCCGCTGCAGAGGCTGCGTCCGGCGCAGCGCGAGAAGCTGGCGCGGACACTGCTCTCGTGGCTGCGGCACTGGGGCCAGCGCGCCTCCATGGCCGCCGAGCTTGGCATCCACGTCCAGACCGTCGGCTACCGGGTCGCACAACTGCGCGAACTCTTTGGCACGGAACTGGAGGACCCGCAAGCCCGGTTCGAACTGGAACTGGTACTGCACGCGGGTCGGCGCTAAGGGACGGTACCCGGTGTGCACCTTGCTTTCTCGCTTTTACCGATGATAACGAGGCCGACGATGATGGCCGGAGGCCCGGGAGCAAATGAAGGCGTGGACGTTGTCCACACTGCCGCAGCCGTGCTGTCGGGGATATCGGGCGGACGCCCCGGGACCTGGCAGATTTCCGGGGATGCCAGGGTCTGCAGGGACGAGAAGCCGATTTGAGTCCCGCCTCCGGCACGATGATGCTGATACCCGGTCAACCCCATGACAAAGGATGCCCTGCGAGGAGGACGATGCCGACGGCGACCGTTGTGCCTCCGGCGAGTCTGGTGACGATTCACGCGGGGCGTTGGCACTTGGCAAGCCATGGCTCTCGAGGTCTCGGGGACTCCGGAGGGCACCGACGCCGAGGTAGATGACGTAGGCCGCACCTGCGATGGTGAGGACAGCGAGCGCGAGCCGTGCAGTCTGGACCAGCGGGCCTACTCCCGCGGCCACGACGGCCGTGACCGGCGCATAGCCGGCAATAAGCGCTGTTACGGGCGGGATCTGCGTGCCGCCGCACCGGGCCGGCCACCCCGCCCGGCTGCCCGCCGTCGTCGACGAAGCCCTCCGGACTATGATGTGATCTGGATGTCCGCGGGCACACCCCGCACCGGGATGTCCCTGACCTTCGACCAGTTCGTACGGCTCGCCCGCGGCACGGTCGCACCCGTCATCACCGAATGACGACCACCGGGACGGTAGGCGGCTCCTGACGAGGGAGCACACCGGTATCTGGTTGCCGCTAACGGCCGGACGACGTTGTCTTGGGGCTGCCTGTTCTTCGATTTCGACCGACCCGTCCGCCGCTGAAAAGCGAACATAGGAGATTCGTCTTGGCTGTACCCCCCGTGCCGCGTTCGGATGCCGAGATCCGCCCATACCTCGACTCGCTGGGCTTGCCGGGGATTATTGATCTGCACGTGCATTTCATGCCTGACAATGTGCTGGAGAAGGTGTGGGCGTTCTTTGACCGGGTTGCAGACAGCGGGGCCCCCGCCTGGCCCATCACCTACCGGGACTCCGAAGAAGAACGAGTGCGAACGCTTCGGGATGCGGGAGTGAAGGCATTCACCACGCTGAACTATGCGCACCGCCCCGGCATGGCGCAGTGGCTCAACGACTATTCAACAGCATTCGCCTCTACCCATGCCGACGCAATCCACTCTGCTACTTTCTATCCGGAGCCGGGCGTGGAGAAAACCGTCGCGCACAGCCTGCAACAAGGCGCCCGGATCTTCAAGGTACACATCCAGGTGGGAGGATTCTCACCCCTGGACCCGCAGCTTGCACCCGCCTGGGGGATCATCGAGGAGTCCGGCACGCCGGTAGTCATCCACTGTGGCAACGGTCCGCACCGTGGAGAACACACCGGACCTGGGCCCATACGCGAACTCATCAAAAGGTACCCCTCGCTGGTCCTCATCATCGCGCACGCCGGCTTGCCGGAGTACCGGGAGTTTGCCGAACTTGCAGCACACCACCCGCACGTCTACCTCGATACCACTATGGTTGGCACCTCATACATGGAACAGGTCGCCCCGATCCCGCCGGGCTATCAGGACACGCTTGCCGGGCTGTCGCACAAAGTGGTCTTCGGCACCGATTTTCCTTCGATTCCCTACTCCTACAGCCACCAGATTCAGGTACTCGAAGGCTGGGGACTCGGAAGCCAATGGATGAAGAATGTCCTCTGGCACACCCCGAAGAAACTCCTGAGGATCGGACAGTTGCCCTAGCCGCCCGTGTCCCTGCCCCCTAACGCTAGATGGACGCCGGGTCCGAGCTCGTGCGCGGGAGTGTCCGTTGAAGGACGGTCAAAGGGGACGGAAACGAGTTCTGGGCAGCATCGGCTTTACCGGCTTGCGCGAGGATTGAACAGAGCCGGAAACGGCACGCAGGTCGACCTTTGGCGCCACGACGTTGCGGCTCAAAGTTCTCCCATTCCCAGGTTGCTTCGTTTTCCGGTTCGTACCTGTGGTCCCTCTGTGCCGAATTCGGCGCGGCAGAAGGCAACGAGAGTCCGGACCTTGGCTGTTGGCGTGGTGCCTTCCGGGTAGGCCACGACGACGGCATTGTCGGGTACATCGTCTGCAATGCGACGGTAGGCCAGGGGCAGGCCGTCGTAGGTGTAGTCGCCGTAGGGGCGGCCCATGATGATGGTGTAGCCGAGGCCGCGAGCGACCATGGAGCGGATGGTTTCGACGTTTGTGCTTCGCCACTTCACGTTCGGGTGCAGGCCGGCTGCCCTGAGGATGTCTTCGACATGGCCCGTGGAGGGCTGCATGCCCAGGAGGATGGCATCTTCGTTTTCAAGTTCGCGGAGCGGGACTTCATCCAGGGCGGCTAGCCGGTGGGAGGGGGCGAAGGCCAGTTGGAGGCGGACAGGAACAATGTCGACGCCGGTGATACCGGTCTGGAGGTGGTTGGCGTAGAGCAGGGCGGCGTCGAGCTCCCCTTCCTTGAGGCGTTCCTGTAGTTCCCCGGAGGCGCCTTCGTGGAGCTGGATGTCAACTCCGGGGTGCTGGTGGGCGAAATGCGCGGCGATGCGGGGGAAAAACCACGGCGAGAGGGTGGTAAAGCATCCGATCATTAGGGGGCCGGTCAGCTCGCCCCGGATTACTTCTGCTACGGACTTGATGCCGTGTGTTCCAGCCAAAACTGCTCGGGCCTCGTCGTAGACCCACCTGCCGGCCGGCGTTACCGCCACTCCTCGTCCTCGTTGGCGGAGGGTCAGCTGCACTTTCAACGCTGACTCCAGCTGCGTTAGGGCCAAAGACACGCCGCCGGGGGAGACCCGCAGGCGGCGCGCGGCATCGGTTACGGAGCCCTCTTCTACGACGGCGACGAAGAGCTCCAGTTGTCTTAGGGTGAATTCGCTCACTTTAGATATTGTAAAGAAGCTGTACAACTAATTGTGATTGTTGAAACTACTATGCGCGGTCATAGTTATAGTCGCGTCCGTATGACGCACATGTCCGCTGGATCAATCACAAGGAAGGCTCAAGGATGAGCGCCTCAGCAAGACCACAGACCGAAGCCCCGCTTCAGGAGCAGGCCAGCCTGAACAGCCCCCAGATGCGGCGTATTCTGGCCTCCAGTTTCCTGGGCAGTGCCATCGAGTTCTACGATTTCATGCTCTATGCCACTGCGGCGGCTGTGGTTTTCTCCCAGGTATTCTTCGCCGACCTGCCACCGGCACTGGCGACGTTCGCTTCCTTCGGTACCCTGGCGGCCGGGTATGTTGCCCGCCCGCTGGGCGGAGTCGTGTTCGGCCACTTCGGGGATCGACTCGGCCGTAAAGGTGTTCTGGTGGTTTCCATGCTGATGATGGGCATCGCCACAACGGTGATCGGTCTGCTGCCCACAGCCGCCCAGATCGGCGCGGCCGCGCCCGTCCTGCTGGTCTGCCTGCGCATCGTCCAGGGCCTGGCCGTCGGCGGCGAGTGGGGCGGGGCGATGCTCATCGCCCTTGAGCACGCCCCGGGCGGCAAGCGCGGTTTCGCCGCCTCATTTGCGAATCTCGGTGCCCCGGCCGGTTCGTTGCTCGCCGCGGGGGCGTTGTCGCTGGCGACCCTGTTGCCCGAGGATCAGTTTTTGGCCTGGGGCTGGCGCGTCCCGTTCCTGCTGAGCATCGTCCTGGTCACCATTGGTTTGTTCGTCCGTCTCAAGGTCGTGGAAAGCCCCCTGTTCCAGAAGTTTGATGCCGAGGCCGAGAAGCGCCGCATCCCGATCATCGAGGTCTTCGCCCGCCACCCGAAGAATCTGGCCTTGGGCACGCTCGTGGCCATGAGCCAACTGACCATCTCGGGCATCGCCAGCGTCTGGGCAGTGAGCTACGCAGTCACACAGGGTGCTGAGCGCACAGGCGTGCTGAACGCCAAGGCCCTCGCCGCCATCGCCCTGTTCCTGATGACCATGCTCAGCGCCCGACTGTGCGACCGGTTCGGTCGCCGCCCGGTCATCATGGCCGGAATCGGAGCCGCTATCCTTTTCGCCTACCCCCTCCTGTTGCTTGTCGACAGCGGCACCGTCGCCGGGTTCACCGTCGCCGTCATGGTCGGCCAAGGCATCCAGGGGATCATCCTCGGCCCGCTTGCCTCCTTCCTCGCCGAACTGTTCCCCACCGCCGTGCGTTTCACCGGCTCCTCCGTCTGCTTCCAGGGCGCGTCCGCGATCGGCGCCGGATTCACCCCCGTCATCGCCTCGGCGCTCGTGGCCACAGGCGGCGGTCTCATGCTTCTCGGCGGCGTCTGGATCGGCGTGCTGGCCATCTGCCTGATCGGCGTGCTCATCGCCAGCGAGGGGCGCCGCCGGAACCTGGCCGAGATCTGAAACCACAACGCACCCTGCCAACACAAGAACAAGTAAAACGGAGCATCCGTGGAACAAATCATCGAGACAGACATCGTCATCGTCGGGGCCGGCCCGGTTGGGCTCACCGCCGCGGCCGACCTGGACGCCCGGGGTATCAGAACCGTGGTCATCGAACAGCGGGCCTTCCTGGAGGCCCCAAACGTCAAATGCAACCATGTCTCGGCCCGCACGATGGAACGCTTTCGGCGGCTTGGCTTCGCCCACAAGATCCGAAACGCCGGGCTGCCCGCCGAGTACCCACAGGATGTGGCCTTTCGCACCACATTGACCGGCCAGGAAATCACCCGTATCCCAATCCCCGCCCGCGCCTTTCGCTACACGTCGAAGCTCGGGCCTGACACCTCGTGGGCGACGCCCGAACCGCCGCACCGGATAAACCAGAAGTTCCTGGAGCCGATCCTGATGGAGCATGTGGCGGCCCTGCCGAACGTGACCCTGCTCAACGAGACCACCTACACCGGCTTCACCCAAGACGCCTCCGGAGTCGAGGCGACCATCACTAACAACGACGGCCGCCAGCGGCGCACGGTCCGGGGCCGCTTCCTCATCGGTGCGGACGGCGGCCGCTCCGCCGTCCGCAAGCAGATCGGTGCCAAACTGTCCGGCGATGCCGTCCTGTCCAACGTCCAATCGACCTGCATCCGGGCCAGGGACCTCTATGGACTCATGGGTGGGGAGAAGGCCTGGGGGTACTACACGTTCAACCCGCGCCGCAACGGCCATGTCTATGCCATTGACGGCGAGGAGGTCTTCCTCGTCCACAACTACCTGACCCAGGAGGAAGCCGCCGCTGATTCCGTGGACCGCGACTGGGCGATCCGCACCATCCTAGGCGTCGACGCGTCCTTCGAATACGAGACCCTTTCCAAGGAGGACTGGGTTGCCCGACGGCTTGTTGCGGATAGGTTCCGCAACAACAACGTTTTCATTGCCGGCGATGCCTGCCACCTCTGGGTCCCGTACGCCGGCTATGGGATGAACGCCGGCATCGCCGACGTCCTGAACCTCACCTGGGTCCTTGGCGCTTACCTGGGCGGCTGGGCCGATTCAGGGATCCTGGACGCTTACGAAGCCGAACGGCTCCCCATCACGGAACAGGTCTCAAGGTTCGCAATGTCGCACCAGCGCAAGATTGCCCAAGCCGACATCCCCGCCGAGATCGAAGAGGCAACCCCGCAGGGGCACAAGGCACGCGAGGACCTCGGCGCCGCCGCCTACGACCTGAACGTCCAGCAGTTCGCGGCAGCAGGCCTGAACTTCGGTTACTCATACACCGCCTCGCCCATCATTTCCTATGACGGTGAGGCTGCACCTGCCTACTCCATGGGCGAATATACACCCTCTACCGTCCCCGGCTGCCGGGCACCCCACTTCTGGCTCTCCGACGGGATATCCCTCTATGACGAACTGGGCCCTTATTACACCCTCATCGTCCTGGACGGCGAGGACGGCGCCGCCGAGTTCCTCGACGCTGCCGGCGGGGCCAATGTCCCGGTCAAGGTCCTCTGCGTGGACTCAAAGTCGGCCGCGCCCGAGTACAACCACCGCTTCACGTTGGTCCGCGAGGACCAGCACGTGGTGTGGCGCAGTGATGAGGCACCGGCTAATGCAGGGAATTTGGTGGAGCTCCTGCGTGGCAACCCCTCTGCTGCCAATGCAGTCTACTCATCGCACGCGCCGGTAGCCGCCTTGGCATAACGCCTCCAAGAACAGGGGCCAGTCCGCCTCTCGAACAGCGGCTTTCAGGCCCCAAGTCCAGCCATGTATTCGTCCTGGGACGCTTCACGTGCCGGATGGTCATGGCGTGTCTCTGGCTTCGACAGGGCGTTGGTCGGGGGCCCGGAGCGGGTACGAAGACGCAATGTGTACAAGGCGCGGTGCAGGGTGTCGGTTGCTGCCACGGCACAGGACAAGGTGTCTCCGTCGGCTTGAATGAAGTGCGCGCCATAATCCGTCGGCAAAGCTCTGGCGGACAGACGGCACGCGAGAGCGGCGGAACGACCCGGGCCGCCAACCGGCGTCCGATGATTAGAGCATCATTTGGGAAACAGGGACGGTGCGCCGAACCAAGTGCCGGCGCACCGTCCCTGTTTCCCAGCGGGCTGCGTTTACTGAAGGCCCCCGGCCTGCTCCAGGCCCTAGCGTCGAACGCCGCGGCGGCCGGACACGCCTTCGGCCACGCCGATCAGAAGCACTGCTGCTACGACGGCCACGATGAATCCGATGATGTTCAGCTCAAAGATGTCGCCGGTGCCCAGCAGGTTTGCGATCAGCCCGCCAATCACCGACCCGGCCAGTCCCAGCAGCAGGGTCGCCACGAAGCTGAGGTTCTGCCTGCCGGGTTTGATCAGACGGGCAAGCACCCCGATGACGAGCCCGGCGATGATGAAACCAATCATGTTTGCCTCCTAATGAGTGTTCCAGCGCAACCATAAGCATACTTAGCAAGGGGTGGCAATGCGGGCGGTTCCCGCCGGGCCCCTTTTCCGCGGGCCCTGGCCTCACGCCGTCCGGCGTTCCGTTTCCTGCCGGTCGATCCTGCCGAGATCTTCGCGCCGTCTTGATTTTGCCTTGAGGGTCCCGGAATGTGCCCCAGGGCTTGGCCTGCGACTGCCAAGCATGCTTTCCTGT
>NZ_JBHTML010000120.1:0-13083 GCF_042679445.1 Arthrobacter sp. GCM10027362 | reverse complement strand
TGGACTTCGACTTCGAGACCGATCCGCTGGGCCAGGACCCCGAGGGCAACGACGTGTTCCTGCGCGACATCTGGCCGGATTCGATGGAAGTGCAGCGGATCATCGACTCGTCCATCGACAAGGACATGTTCACTTCGAGCTACCGGACGATTTTCGAGGGCGACGAGCGCTGGCGCTCCCTGCCCACCCCGCAGGGCGACACCTTCGCCTGGGATCCGCAGTCCACCTACGTGCGCAAGCCGCCGTACTTCGAGGGCATGCAGGCCCGGCCTGTACCGGTCCAGGATGTGGACGGCGCCCGGGTGTTGCTGAAGCTGGGCGACTCGGTGACCACCGACCACATCAGCCCGGCCGGTTCCTTCAAGTCCGACACACCCGCCGGCCGCTACCTGCTCGAGCACGGCGTGGAGCGCAAGGACTTCAACTCCTACGGTTCCCGCCGCGGCAACCACGAGGTGATGATCCGCGGCACGTTCGCGAACATCCGGATCAAGAACCAGCTCCTGGACGGGGTGGAGGGCGGCTTCACCCGCGACTTCACCCAGGCCGGCGGCCCGCAGGCGACCGTCTACGACGCCGCGATGAACTACCAGGCCGCCGGCACCCCGCTGGCGGTCCTGGCCGGCAAGGAGTACGGCTCCGGGTCCTCCCGCGACTGGGCGGCCAAGGGCACCGCGCTGCTGGGAGTGAAGGCCGTCATCGCCGAGAGCTTCGAGCGCATCCACCGCTCGAACCTGATCGGCATGGGCGTGCTGCCGCTGCAGTTCCCCAAGGGTGAAAGCGCCGCGTCCCTGGGCCTGACCGGGACCGAAACCTTCGCTATCGAAGGGATCACGGAACTGAACAACGGGACGACGCCACGGACCGTCAGGGTCACGGCAACAACGGAGGAAGGATCCGACATCCAGTTCGACGCCGACGTCAGGATCGACACCCCGGGCGAGGCCGACTACTACCGGCACGGCGGGATCCTGCAGTACGTGCTGCGCCAACTCCATCGTTAGCAGGAGCGGGACCGGCCCGGACAGCCAAGCCCGGGCCGGTCCGGCCGTGTCCTTTTATCCAGGTGCATCCCAGCCGAGCCAGGCGGCTGCTTCCCCCGAGATCTCCCGGGGCACGGCGTGCGGGCCGTCGAATTCACGATACGTCACGTCGTATCCGTCCCGGCGGAGGATGGGAACGATCCGGCGGCTGGTTGCCGCGACCGGCAGGACGGCATCCTGGCTGCCGTGGGAGACGAAGATCTTTGGTTTGCCGACCCGTCCGGCGGATGGGATGAACCCGGGAGAAAAGGCGATGATCCGGCGGAAGAGTCCGCCGTTGGCCAGTCCCAGGCCGAGGGCGTAGGAGGCGCCGTCGGAGAAGCCGGCTATGCCGATCCGCTCCGGGGCCAGGGCGACGAGGGCGAACACACGCTCCAGGGCGGCGTCAATAAGGTCCACGTCCGGGCCGTAGCCGCCGCCAATGGCGTCCCAGGTGGTTCTCCGCGAGGCAGGTGCAAGGAGGGCAAGGTTGAACCTGTCTGCCCAAGGCAGCAGCAGGGCCAGCCCGCCGGCCGCTTCTCCGCCGGCGCCATGGAGTGCGACGACGAGGCCGGGGGAGTGCCCGGGACCCGGGCTGGGTGGAATGTAGAGGAGCGGATCGCGTATGTTGACCAGCCCCAGCGGCTGTGTTCCCGGCATGGGCAAGGCATAGCGGTTTGCAGGTCCCGGGCGCGCTGCCAACGGGGCAGGTTCCCTTTTCTTATCCACGCGTCCTCCCGGTCGGCAGTAGGGCGAATTGTGCGGTAGGGGTGTCCAATACCGGCGATCGTGATTAGACTGTGACCCTCCTCATGCTAAGCACACTTATTACTTCCGCTGGAATAGAGGTCGGTCCCGTGAAAACTCCGCTCTTGCTCGCCGCCCCCGCATTCGCCCTGGGTGCACTGGCCCTCGGGGCCGGACCTGCCGTCGCCGAAGACGGCACCTACCAGGCCAGTCTTTCCCCCGCAAACAACAGTGGCACGTCCGGCCAAGCAATGATCGATGTACGCGGCTCCCAGGCCACCGTAAGCATCAATGTTTCCGGGGCGGCGGAGATCTGGAAGAACGCCCCGTTCCCGCATGGGCAGCACATCCACATCGGCGGACAGGGCGTCTGCCCCGGCCCGCAGGCCGACGCCGACGGCGACGGCGTGGTCAGTTCCCCGGAAGGCGAACCCTATGCGGGCAGGATTGCCGTGTCCCTGACCCTTGAAGGGGATACCAGTCCGGCTTCGGCCGTAGCCGCGGACCGCTTCCCGGGCGGCGGCGCCTACACCTATACCCGGACCATTACGCTGGATGCTGCGACCCTTGAGGCTATCCGCACAGGGAACGCCACGGTGGAGGTCCATGGCGTTGATCCGAATAAGCTGCCGCCGGCCGTCCAGCAGAAAGCAAGCCCCGAGGACCCCTCGCTGCCCCTGGCTGCGACGCTTCCGGCGGCATGCGGCACCTTGGCCGCTTCCCAGGTGTCCGGTCCGATGCCCGGGGCTCCCGATACCGGCATCGAGGGCGTGGGTAAGGCCGACGACGGCGCCACTGCGCTGGCTGTTGCCGCCGGCATCGGAGCTGTTGCCCTTGCCGCGGGAGCCGTGGCCGTTCGCCGCCGGACCGCCGGGGGCAAATAATTTGGTCCTCGGGGACAGGCACCGTACCTGGTTGGCCCCCGCGGCCCTGGCCCTCCTCCTGGCGGCAGGATGTGCCGGTGGTTCCACCGTCGGCACATCCTCGCCGGCCCGGCCGATCCCCGGCCAGATGCAGTCTTCGGACGGCACCCCGCAGCCGCCGGCGGAAGGTCTCCGCACGGGGCCGGTCCGGGCGGCAGGCCGCGCCGCCGAGGCGGGTTCGCCAACCGCCGGGGGGCAGAAGGTTCCGGCTGTCCTGGCAGCATCCAGGCCGGTCGCGCTGACCATCGGCAAGATCGGCCTGAACAGTCCGATCATGCGCCTCGGGCAGCGAAGCGACCTCAGCTTGGAGGTGCCTCCCGGGGACGCTGGCGCGCCCGCCGGCTGGTACGTAAACTCGCCCACACCCGGCGCGCGGGGCCCCTCGGTCATGCTGGGGCATGTGAACTCCATCGAGGGCGCCCCCGGTGTTTTCGCAAGACTGCGCGAACTGGCGCCGGGGGATGCGGTGAGGGTGGAGCGCGAGGACGGCTCCAGCGCGGTTTTCGAAGTCTTTGCCGTCGAAAAGTATGCCAAGGACGCTTTCCCTGCCTTGCGCGTCTACGGGAACACCAACCGGGCCGAACTGCGGCTCATCACGTGTGACGGCTATGACCCGCAGACCGGGAAATTCGATGACAACCTGGTGGTATATGCGGCCCTGACGGCCCGGAGCTGACCCGCGCCCCCGATGGCCGGATCCTGCGCCTCGGCCGTGCTGCTGCCGGCCCACTGCGGCAGCTTACGCGGGGCCGCCCCGCCCGAGTTCGTCCCACTTTCCCGAATCGTCAGCTGCCTCTTCCGGTTTGTGCTCGGCCTCGGGATCCCCGCCGCCAATATGCGCAGGCGGCACTGCGCCGCCGGGGTGGGTCTGCTGTTTGTCGCGGATATTCCCGGCACGGCCCCATTCCGGAGAATCCCGTTGGTCGACCGGGTCCGGGTTGGCGGGCGGATACAGGTCTTCGGAGTTCTTGCCGCTGTCGTTTACTTCGGTCACTGACTTGCCTTTCGTGTTGTTTTGTTGTGCCATCTCGTACCGGCAGATGGCGGATCAAGAGCCTGCGGTGGATTCCCCGGCCTGGATCTGCTGCAGCAGGGCTTCGAGTTCGCTGCTCAGTTCCGCCAGCCGCCGGGGCGAGGTTTCGACGCTCAGTGCCTGTACCAGCTCGGTTTGGCGGGCGCGGAGCTGCGCCAGGGTAGTGGCATTCATGGCTCATCCTTTCTGTCAGGTCCGGGTACTCCGCTTCCAGCAGCTTGGCCGCCTCCCGCCCCTCCGTTCGGCGCGGAGCCCTCGGCGGCTACGTCGGCCGGCTTCCCGCCGGAGACAGATCCGGATTCATGGGTTCGAAGCCGGGCTCCTCCGCGGTCCAGACCTGGATTGCCGTCCAAGCTACTGCGGCCAGCGGTACCGCGAGGACGGCGCCGATGATCCCGGAGAGGATGGTCCCGGCGGTCAGGGCCATCAGGATGACCAGGGCATGGAGCTGGAGCGACTTGCCCATGACGACCGGCTGCAGCAGGTCGCCCTCGAGCTGGTTTACGGCAATGACAACCGCCGCGACGATCAGCGCAATCACCGGGCCGTTGGCCACCAGGGCCACGAGGGCCGCCAGGATGCCCGCCACCGTGGCACCCACCAGGGGGATGAACGCGCCCATGAAGACAATCATGGCCAGCGGCACAGCCAGCGGCACCTGCATGATCAGCAGGGCGGTGCCGATGGCGACCGTGTCGACGAGGGCGACGACGGCGGTACCCCGGACGTAGCCGCCCAGGACCTCCATGGTCCTGGTTCCCATCCGGCGCAGCTTGGCTTCCCGCGGCCCGTGGAACGGCCGCAGAAGGAAGTTCCAGATCTTGGCTCCGTCCTTGAGGAAGAAGAACAGGATCACCGCCATCAGGCCGGCACCCGTGAGGAATTCGGTAGCTACCGACAGTCCCGTCAGGGCGCCGGAACGTGCCTGGGCGCTGGTGGCGAAATCGACGATCCCTTCCCGGGCCTGGGCAAGCTGCTGCTGGTCGATGGGCAGGGGACCGGTCAGCAGGAAGGCCTCCAGTTCCTCCAGGCCCTGGGCGGCCGCCGCCACCAGTTCATTCCACTGGCTGCGCACCGACAGGACGATCACGGAGAAGACGGCCGCCAGCAGGAGCAGGATGCTCAGGAACGCCAGTCCGGTTGCCAGCGCCCCGGGCACGCCCCGGCGCCGCAGCAGATTCACGAACGGCCCGATGGCCGCCGCCAGGATCACGGCGATGAGGACGGGAATCACCAGGAGCTGGATCTGCAGCAGTCCGTAGGCGGTGATGCAGGCCAGGGCCAGGATCAGCAGGACCTGGGCCGAACGTACGGCTGCCCGGCCGAGGCCGTCCGTCCACAGCGACTGCCTGCTGCGCGGACTGGATTCGATCGATGGGCTCAACGGGGACTCCAATTCGTAGGCTGATGGCGCGCTGCCGCACGGAACATGAAGATAAGCCTACTGTCTATCATGCCGTCCTTGCCCTGCGGTTCTGCTTCCCTGGCTGCCGGCCTCAGGTTATGCCCCGAAACGCGCCCCGGGCGGGCCGGCCGGAAGAGTGTGTGGTTGCCCTTGGCAAAGCCGCAGCGCCATCAGGCAGACCGTTTGCCCTTCCAACGTGTCCAGGCGCAGAGCGAGCAGCGACTCGAGTTTCCGGAGCCGCTGGATGAGCGTGTTGCGATGGATAAAGAGCCTCCGACAGGTCCGGGCCGGCCGGCAGTCGCTGTCAAGGTAGGCCGCGAGGGTCTGGAGAAGATGGCCCGAATGCTCCTCGTCGTAGGCCAGGACCGGTGCGAGCAGCCTGCGGGCCCCGGCACATGCACCATGGCTGGCGGCCGCGGCCAGAAGGGAACCAATGCCCAGCTCGGCGGCAACCACCGGCCCCGTGACCTGGTGCACGAGCCCGGCCGCCTCGTGGAGCCCCAGGCGCAGTTCGTCCACGCTGCCGCACGGTCCCTTGAGGACGGCTGCCTGGTGCGGCGCTACCGTCCGGAACCGCGCTGCCAGCGAAGCGGCCAGCGGTTGGCCGGTGCCGTCAGGATCATCTGCGGCAGGCCGCTGGGCCAGCGCAAAGATCACGTCGTCGCGCACTGTTATCTGAAGCACGCCGAAGGCTTCCTGGAGCACCAGCCGTATCCTCCAGACACTTCCGAGATCGCCTTCCGTCAGCACCGCTGCTATGACATAGGTCGGTTGGTCCGCGTCCAGCCCCGTCGAACGGAACGTGCGGGCGAACTCCTGCCGCGCCACGCCTTCCCAATCGGGCACCTGCGCCAGGAGCGCCCCGAGCTGGGGCTGTTTGCGGGAAGTGGTCTGCAGTGCGCTTCTGAGCTGGACCGCCATGATCGAGGCTGCAGGGGCCAGCAGGGTGGCCAGGGGCTCGTCCCGTTCGCTGCCGCGGACCACGAGCCGAAACGAGTCACCGCCGCCCATCGGGAGCGGTACGACGCGTTCGTCATCGTCCACGGCGGCCTGGCGAAGGTCGTCGTCCGTCCAGCGGGAAGTTGCAGGCCACTGGGCGATGACGGAGCCGCCGCCGTCGATGACCGACACCGGGCACCCCACGGACTTGCCGACTTCGGCCAGTATCGTGCGGAATGAAGATCCGGCGGCGGCATGGCGCGAGCAGGCTTCGGCGAGCTCCCAGGACCGGGTGCGCGCAGCAAAGCGTTCGGCCTGGAGCACATTGGTAATGTGCCGGTGGACCTGCAGGAAGGAAACGGCCCGGGGTATTTCCAAGAGCGGAACGTCCAGCGCCGTCGCTGCCTTGACCAGTCCCTTGGGCAACAGCCGGTGGGCGGCACCCGTACCGAAGGCAATGGCCGAGACCGGAACGTGGGCAAGACGCTCAACATAGGCGTGCCAGGTCCGGTCATCGTCGATATTCATGCCGATGCCGTTAGTCAGTACCAGGACGTTCCTGCTCAGGAACGGCGTAGGGTCCATGACCTCGATCGGTGCACACCAGCTGATCCTGCACTCGAGCCGGCTGCGGGAGGATGGCGTGTGCAGGCGCAGCTGCAGTGTGTCCTCGGCTAGCAAGTCGGCCACGATCATGGGATTTCCTTTTTCGCGCTCTGCTCAAAGAGTAGGTGCAAAGTGCCCGATTGGGGAGCCTATCGATGGGCAGTTGCCTACTTCCCTGCCCGCGGCAGCGGCCCCTAAGGTGGGTGCCATGTCCCAACCTGTGCCCGCCCGCGGGCAGTTGACGCTCAATTCCGACCTTGGGGAGTCCCTGGGCCTGCACTCTTTCGGCAACGACCTGCGTCTCATGGAGATCATCGACGTGGCCAACGTTGCCTGCGGCTTCCATTCGGGCGACCCCGACACGATGGCGGCGACCGTCGAATCCGCCGCCGGAAAAGGCGTGAAGATCGGGGCGCACCCCGGGCTGCCGGACCTGGTGGGGTTCGGTCGCCGTGAAATGAAGCTCACGGCAGCCGAGGTGGAGAACCTGCTTCTCTACCAGGTCGGTGCGCTCGCTGCCTTCCTGCGAAAGTCCGGCCTCGAGCTTAACCACCTAAAGCCCCACGGCTCGCTATACGGGATGCTCGCCCGCGATGCCGAACTCATGGAGGCCGCGGCCAGGGTGGCGTCCCTGTACGGCGTTCCGTTCTTCGGATTGGCGGGAACCGAACACCAGAAGGTCTGCGAGCAGCTCGGTGTTCCCTTCGTCGGGGAACTGTACGTGGACCTGAACTACGGATCCCGGGGCGAACTTCTGATCAAGCGCCGCCCCGAAGCCGCCGATCCGGTGGCTGCCGGGAACCGTGTTCGCCGCGTGCTAAGCGATGGAGTGGTCGAAGCGGTGGATGGAACGCTGCTCAACATCAGCTTTGAAAGTGTCTGCGTGCACTCGGACGCCCCGAATGCCGTCGCTGTAGCGGCAGCCGTGCGCGAGGCGCTGAATGACTCCACCCTTGCTCCCAACGCCTCCTGAAAGGGGTCTGCCGTGGCCGATATCCTCTCCCCGCTGCCGGGAATTTTCTACCGCAAGCCCGGGCCGGACAAAGCGCCTTATGTCAATGAAGGCGACCACGTCGACGTCGGCCAGACTGTCGGCATCGTCGAAGTGATGAAGCAGTTCACGGAGGTCCGCAGCGATGCCGCCGGAACACTCGACCGGTTCCATATTGAGGATTCCGGCACAGTGAGTCCGGGGGACGTCATAGCAACGGTCAACGAGGAGTGACAGTGGAACGGCTGTTCATTGCCAACCGGGGCGAGATAGCGATCCGCGTCATACGTTCGGCCAGGGAGCTGGGCCTGCGGACCGTGGTGGCAGCGAGCGAGCCGGACGAGAAGTCCCGCGCGGTGCAGCTGGCCGACGAGTACAGGCTTGTCGGTCCGGCCCCGGCAAGCAAGAGCTACCTTGATCAGTCGGCGGTCCTCGCTGCCGCCCTGGAGAGCGGTTGCGACGCCATCCACCCCGGGTACGGTTTCCTTTCCGAGAACGCAGGTTTTGCGGCCGCAGTCATTGACGCCGGTCTCACCTGGGTAGGTCCTTCGCCGGAAGCCATCGAACTGATGGGGGACAAGGCCCGGGCCCGGGAGGCAGCCCGGCAGGCGGGCGTGCCGATCCTGCAGGGCAGCGAAGGCTCCGTCGGACACGGCGAGGACCTCCTTGCCGAAGGCCGGGAGATCGGCTACCCCCTGGTCGTCAAGGCCTCGGCCGGCGGAGGGGGACGCGGCATCCGGCTGGTCACCTCCGAGCAGGACCTGATCTCCACCGTCGAAGTCGCCCAGGCCGAGGCCCGGGCCGCCTTCGGCAGCTCCGAGGTGTACCTTGAGCGGTTCCTTGGGCGGGCCAGGCATGTCGAAGTGCAGGTTCTGGGAGATGGCAGCGACGCGATCCACCTCGGCGACCGCGACTGTTCCATGCAACGGCGGCAGCAGAAAATCCTCGAGGAGGCGCCGGCCCCCAACTTGCCTGACGCCGTCCGGGAACGGATACAGCAGTCCTCGGTGGAACTTGCGCGCGAGTGCCACTACCGGGGCTTGGGCACCGTCGAGTTTCTCTACGACCCTGAATCCCACGAGGCCGCCTTCATCGAAATGAACACGCGTCTCCAGGTGGAGCATCCGGTGACCGAGATGATCACCGGCCTGGATCTGGTGCGTGAACAGTTGCTGGTTGCCGGCGAAGGAAAACTGCCCCTGGGCCAGGACCAGGTCCAGTTCCGGGGCCACGCCTTTGAATTCCGCCTCAATGCCGAGGACCCGCTGGCCGGCTTCATGCCCAGTCCGGGGACGCTCGAACGCCTGGACTGGCCGGGCGGCCCGGGGGTGCGCATCGACTCCGGATTCGTGGCCGGCTCGGTCGTCGCACCGTTCTACGACTCGCTGTTGGCCAAACTGATCGTCTGGGACGCCAGCAGGACCGAGGCGATCGCGAGGTCGCTGCGTGCCCTGGACGAGGTGGACGTGGAAGGGGTCAAGACCACCCTGCCCCTGCTCAAGGCACTGATCCAGCGGCCCGAACTGCGGGACGTGGAGCATCATTCGAAATTCCTGGAGACTACGCCGGAATTGCTGGGAGGCACGGCATGACCATTGCTGCGGCCGGGACCACCGCCCGGTATACCTGGGGCGGGGACGAGTTCCTCTTCGTGGAAATCGACGCAGCCATGAGCCTGGCCGCGAACTTCAGGTCCAACGCGATGGCATCCTTGCTCAATGCGGACAAGGTCGGCGGCATTACCGATATCTGCCCTGCGAATGCCTCGCTGCTGATCCGGTTTGACCCGGACGTGCTGCCCCCCGGGGACCTGGAGGAGAGGGTGCGGCGGATCGAGGAGGCGGTCGCCCACACCGCCCATCCCACCCTGGACACCCGTGTGGTGGAAATACCCGTCTGGTATAACGACCCGTACACCAACGAGACCGCCGCCCGGTTCAGGTCCAACCACCAGCGGCCGGAGGGCACGGACCTCGAATTCGCTGCAGAGGAGAACGGACTGTCCTCGGTGGACGAGTTCATCAGGCGGCACTCCGGCTCGCCCTGGCTGGTGTCCATGGTCGGCTTTGTCGCCGGCCTGCCCTTCCTGTTCCAGATTGTTCCACAGGAACAGCAGCTGGAAGTGCCCAAGTACCTCAGTCCCCGGACCGACACCCCGGCCCTGACGGTCGGACACGGCGGCTGCTTCTCCTGCATCTACTCGGTGCGGGGCGCAGGCGGCTACCAGATGTTCGGCATCGCGGCGGCGCCGATTTTCGATCCGGCCCAGTCGCTGCCGGATTTCAAGGATTTCATGATCTTTTTCCGGCCCGGCGACATCGTCAAGTTCCGGCCCGTCGACGAGGCCGAATACCGGAAGATCCAGGACGAGGTCCAAGCCGGCACCTTCAGGTACCGGCAGGCGCCGGTGCAGTTCGACCTTCAGCGCGCGTTGGAGGACCCGGCCGGGTACAACCGGGAGATACTGGAGCGGCTCAATGGCATTTGAAATCCTTGAACCAGGCCTGGCCACAACGGTCCAGGACCGGGGGCGCTTCGGGTACTACAACGTGGGCATCCCGCAGAGCGGCGCCATGGACGAACTGTCTGCGGAAATGGCCAACGCCTTGGCGGGCAACACCCCGGCCGAGGCGGTGCTTGAGTGCACCTATATGGGCCCCCGGTTCCGCACGGATGCGGACGCGGTCATCGCCATCACGGGCGCGCCGGTGGACGTCAAGGTCAACGGCCAGCTGTCCGGACAGTGGTCCCGGTTGGAACTGGCCGCCGGCGACGAGGTCTCCTTCGGGATCCTCAAGGGCGGAACCCGCTTTTACATTGGCGTCCGTGGCGGCATTGACGTGCCCGTGGTGCTGGGCAGCCGCTCCACCTACGGCCTGGGCCGCTTCGGCGGTTTCGAAGGCCGGCCGCTCCGCGCCGGCGACCGGGTCACCGTCGGAACCGGCGCCGGCCCGTCCGGCGGGCAGGAGCCGCCGCAGGAGATCGGGCCGGAAATCCGCCCGGTGTTCGAGAAGGAGGTCTCCGTCCGGGTGATGCCCGGACTGTACGACCACCGGCTGACGGCGCAGGGCATGGAAACGCTGCTGAGTGCCACCTGGACCTTGACCCCGGTGGCCGACCGCACCGGCCTGCGCTATTCCGGGCCGGAGGTGGAATGGGAGCCCCGGCAGCAGCCCTTCGGCGCCGGGTCGGACCCGTCGAACATTGTGGACGCCGGCTACGCCGTCGGGTCCATCCAGATCCCCGGCGGCAAGGAGCCGATTGTCCTGCATCGGGACGCGGTTTCGGGCGGAGGGTACGCCATGGTGGCCACCGTTATCAGCGCGGACATGGACCTGCTGGCCCGCAGCGCACCGGGGACCAAGACCCGTTTCCGCCCGGTAGGCATGGATGAGGCGCTGGCAGCCAGGGCCGAGCAGCGGTCCCTGCGGGCCAAGCTATGGGGGACCGGGGCCTGACAAAGCCCTGACAAACTCGGCGGCCGCTCTCAGGCACTGCTCTCGCGTACCTGGAGCACCGGTTTCAGACGGACGGACTCCGCAGGCTCGTGGTTGAGCACCCGGCGCAGCAGCTGTACCGCCGCGCGGCCAATCTCCAGCATCGGCGACCGCACCGAGGAGAGCGGGACGGGGAGTTGGGCGGCGATGGGCGTGTCGTTGAATCCGACCACCGCGATGTCCCGGCCCACGGCCAGCCCGTGCGAACGCAGCGCGCCCATCGCGCCGATGGCGGCGAAGTCGTTGACGGCAAAGATGGCAGTGGGCAGGTCCCGGGCGGTCCGCAGGATGGCAGCGGTCGCCTCGCGGCCTCCGGCCGTATCAAACCTGGACCCTACCACCGCCCGCGGGTCGATGTCGCCGCCGAGGGCACGCCAGCGGTTGACAAAGCCCGAGGTCCGGTCGACGCCGGTGCTGGCATACTGCTCGCCGGCGACGACGGCGACATTGCGGTGGCCTTTTTCCCACAGATGGTCTGCGACCAGTTTGCCGCCGAGGACGTCGTCGCAGGTGGCGGACGGAAACCCATCCAACCCGCGGTTCATCAGCACGAACGGGACCCCCCGGCGGGCCAGCTCCGGCATCAGGCTGCAATCCAGATGGACATCGCCGAAGATCAGCCCGTCCACCCTGCGCGCCAGCATGATCTCGGTCTTCCGGCGCTGTTCCTCCGGGTCATCGCGGGAGTTCATCACGAACGCCGAGTAGTTGAGTTCGGCCGCGGCCTCCTCGACGCCCTCGTACATCATGGCCAGGACCAGGTCCGAAAGCCGCGGGACGATCGTGCCCAGAAGCTGCGTCCGCCCGGTCCGCAGGCCGGAGGCCTGGGGATGCGGGGAATAGCCCAGCTCCCGGGCCAGTTCCCGGACCTTCCGGGCCGTCTCCGTCGATGCCGCGCCCCGCGCGACCTCCGCGCCGGAATGGAGCACCCGGGAGACCGTTGACGGATGCACTCCCAACTGGCTGGCCAGATCCTTGATCGTCACGGGGCGCTGTCGGCTGCTCTCGTTCACGGATGCCTCCTGCACGGTTCCCATGCATACTCTCGGCAGGCTGCGCTCTTCGGGTAGCAGCCTGCCGGACGTCCGATGTTGACGTGACCGGAATCACATCGTAGAGTAATGGCCACCTTACCCAATCGATTGGGTAGGGAAAAGAGGGCCGGGAGGCCCGTTGGGGAGGCACAAACCGCGGGACGCCACCCGTTCCGTGCATCAGCTGTACGCCGCATTCGGAGCAGTCATGACCCCTCAGGACGGCAGCGAACCCTATGTTGTGCTGCTGGCAACAGGAGGAACCATTGCTTCCCGGTCCCGCCCCGAGGCCGGGGGAGCCGCCGTTGCCGCGGACTCGGGGGAGCAACTGTTGGGAAGCCTCGGTGCGCCTTCTTCTCCGGTGCGGGTGGTTGACGTTCTCCGCAAGGGTTCCTACACGCTGAATTTCGACGAGATGGCGCGAATCTGTTCCTCGATCCGGGAAGCGCTGAGGAATCCGGCGGTTCTCGGCGTCGTCGTCACCCATGGCACCGACACGATGGAGGAAACATCCTTCCTCGCGGACCTGACCCACGACGACCCACGTCCGGTCGTCTTCACCGGCGCCCAGAAATCAGCAGATTCCGCCTCGCCGGACGGACCGGAGAACCTTGCGCAGGCGGTGGCAGTGGCCGCGTCGCCGCAGGCCCGTGGCCGGGGCGTGCTGCTGTCCTTCGCCGGGCGTATCTTCCCCGCCCGCGGCGTGCAAAAAGCGCAGACCATCGCCCTGGACGCGTTCGCAAACCCCGACGCCGGCCCTGCCGGATGGGTAGCTGCGGCCGGCGGGGTACACCTGGGGGACGCGCCGCCGCGGATCGACCCGCTCCCGCTCCCGGCCGCTGCTCCGGACCCGGGCGCGCGGGTCGACCTCGTCGCCTCGTACCCG
>NZ_JBHTML010000119.1:0-13114 GCF_042679445.1 Arthrobacter sp. GCM10027362 | reverse complement strand
ACGACGGCGGCCGGCGCGCTGCCGGGGACCGCGCCGGATACCGGTTCGAGGCCGGCCGGGGAACCGGCGGCAGGCTCCGGCCTGGCGCCGGCGTTCTTGCCGGCGGGACCGTTCTTCCCGGAAGGATTCGGTTTGGGTCCGGTCCTGGCTTCCACGTCTTGCTCCTCGTCTGTGGTGGTCTGACTGATCCGTTCCAGCTCGTGCCTGACGGCCTGGACGGGTACCTCCACCCACTGCGGGCGGTTGCGTTGTTCGTACACGACTTCGTACAGGGCCTTGTCCAGCCACAGGCCGACAAACAGCGGTGCGGAGGTGTCCACGGTGCTGCCGGTTTCGGCCTCATAGCCGTCGATGAAGGCGGCCTTCGTGGCAGCGGCCCACTCTGCGGCTGCCGCCTCGGCGCCGTCCTTCCGGTCCTCCCGGGCGGCCAGCAGGGCCACTCCGGCGGCATAGTCGAAGGATCGCAGCATGCCCACCACGTCGCGCAGGGCGACGTCGTCCGTGCCGCGGCTGTCCAGCGGGCGCAGCGGCTCGCCCTCGAAGTCCAGCACCACCCAGCCCCGGTCCTTCGAATGCAGCACCTGGCCCAGATGGTAATCCGCGTGGATGCGCTGCAGTTCGGGCCGCTCCGCCGCCTGCGGCAGTTCCGCCAGCCGCTTCAGCACGTCCTCGATTGCTTCATCCAGCGGTCCGACGACGGCGCCGGCCTGGGCCCAGCCCCACCGGATCCGGTCCGCCAGGTCGTCCACGAGGGCGGCCAGCTCCTCCCGTGTTGCGCTGCGGCTGCCGAAGGCCTGGCGCAGCTGGCGGTGGATCCGCCCGGTCACGGCCCCGAGTCCGCGCGCCTGGGCGGTGAAGTCCTCGTTCGCCACGGCGGCCGAGGACGCGGTGCGCCAGGCGTCCTCGCTGTCCGGGATGAATTCGCGCAGCACGCTCAGGTGCCCGGTATCCCACAGCGGATCCGCCCCGTCGTCGTCGGCCTGGCCCGGGGTCAGCCAGCCGCCGGTCACCCAGCCGTAGGTGGCGGGCACATCCGCCGAGTCCAGTTCGCTGAGCCGGGCGCCGATCTCCACGTCCGGGTTCGCCCCGGCTTCCAGCACACGGAAGAACTTCACGATCAGGGGCGTCCTGCCGGTCTCCACCACCACGGAGGTGTTGGACTGTTCCCCGGCCAGGACCTTGGTCTTCAGCGGTTCGTCGAAGCGGGGCCAGCGCTCGAACCCTGATCCGGCGTGTCCGCGGCAAAGCCCGTTGCGCGTGCCGGTGCCGCTGCGCATCATTTCCAGCCAGGCGGCCACGAAGAGCGGGTCGTAGGCGCCGTCGTACAGCCAGCGCCGGGACGCACCGTCGCCACCGGCGTTGAGCTCCCCGATCAGCCCCTGCTCCGCCCCCTCCAGGGGTGTGTCCCGGAGGCTGACCGGAACGTTGACCACGTAGGCCTGCTTCCCGGTGTGGACCGCCACAATATGCACCGCCAGCGCGGTCTTCCCGCCGGGGTCGGGCAGCCGGATCCCCCCGAGCCGGCGCAGCACCACGTCCTGGCCTTTGGCCGGGAACCAGCGCTGGCGCGGCAGCCAGTCAAGAAGCATCTGGGGCAGGGGCGGTGTGACATCAGGCATCGGCTGCAACCTCCGGTCGCGGGTCGGCGTGGATGAGGGGAAGGGCAGAGGTCACCGGCGAGGACGGGCTCGACTGCGCCGAACGCAGCCGCAGCCAGTAGAAGTCGTGGCTGCCCAGGGTCAAGGTGACCTGGCCGGCGCCGTCCAACCAGGGGAACGGGCTGCCGCCGAAGAGGTCCCGCAGGCCCCTGCCGGCATATTCGGGCAACCGCAGGGTCGCGGCCGCCGGATGCTGGGAGAAATTGAAGACGCAGAGCAGGGTCTCGTCCTGCTCCCCTTCCGGATTGTCCTGGGGCAGTTCGCGCAGGAATGCCAGCACGGCTTCGGCTTCCACCGGGACGTTGCGGTAGCGTCCGAGGCCGAAGGCCGGATGGGTGCGCCGGACGTCGAGCATCTGCCGGAGCCAGTGCAGCAGCGAGGTCGAATGGGCCAGCTGGGCTTCCACGTTCACGTAGTTGTAGTGGTACACCAGGGACTGGACCACCGGCCGGTACAGCTTGCCCGGGTCCGCCGTGGAAAAGCCGGCGTTGCGGTCCGGGTTCCACTGCATGGGGGTGCGGGAAGCGTCGCGGTCCTCGAGCCAGATATTGTCCCCCATGCCGATTTCGTCCCCGTAGTAGAGGAACGGGCTGCCCGGCAGCGACAGCAGCAGCGCGTGGATCAGCTCCAGCTCGGCCCGGGAGTTGTCCAGCAGCGGCGCCAGCCGGCGGCGGATGCCGATGTTCACGCGCATCCGGGAGTCCGGCGCGTACCAGCCGAACATGGCCTCGCGCTCTTCGGTGGTGACCATCTCGAGGGTCAGCTCGTCGTGGTTGCGCAGGAAGATGGCCCACTGGGCCCCGGCGGGAATCTCGGGCGTCTCGGCCATGGTCCGGATGATCGGCGCAGCCTTCTGGTCCCGCAGCGCGTAGTACAGCCGCGGCATGATCGGGAAGTGGAAGGCCATGTGGCACTCCGGCAGGATGTCCCCGTCCTCGGTGTGCTGGCCGAAATACTCCACCACTTCGTGCGGCATCTGGTTGGCCTCGGCGATGATGACGCGGTTGGGGTATTCGGCGTCCACCAGGGCGCGCAGCTTCTGCAGGAACCTGTGGGTGGCCGGCAGGTTCTCGCAGTTGGTGCCCTCTTCCTCGAAGAGGTAGGGGACCGCGTCGGCCCGGAAGCCGTCGATGCCCTGGTCCAGCCAGAACCGGACCACATCGAAGACCGCCTCGATGACCCGGGGGTTTTCGAAGTTCAGGTCCGGCTGGTGGCTGAAGAAGCGGTGCCAGAAGAACTGGCGCCGGATCGGGTCGAAGCTCCAGTTGGAGTCCTCCGTGTCCACGAAGATGATGCGGGCTCCCTGGTACTTCTCGTCCGTGTCGCTCCAGACATAGAAGTCCCCGTAGGGGCCCTCCGGATCGGTCCGGGACGCCTGGAACCAGGCGTGCTGGTCCGAGGTGTGGTTCAGCGGCAGGTCGATGACCACCCGCACGCCGCGGGCGTGGGCCTCCGCAACCAGCCGCTTGAAGTCGGGGATGGTGCCGAACTCGTCCAGCACGTCATAGTAGTCGGACACGTCGTAGCCGCCGTCGCGCAGCGGGGACTTGAAGAAGGGCGGCAGCCAGAGGCAGTCGATCCCCAGCCATTGCAGGTAGTCCAGCTTCTCGATCAATCCGGAAAAGTCCCCGGAACCGTCCCCGTTGGCGTCCGCAAAGCCCCGCACCAGCACTTCGTAGAAGACGGCCTTGCGGTACCATTGCGGATCGTGGGAAAGGCCCGGAGCACTCAGTCGGAAAGGACCTGCCACTAGCGGCTCCTGCGCACGTGCAGCACGTGGGCAGGCTCTGCACGCGGGTCCAGGCGGACGTAGTTGCGCTCTCCCCATCGCCAGCTCTCGCCGGAGATCAGGTCGTCCACCCAGAAGGTGCCGTCCTCGTTCAGGTCCTCCGGCTCCAGCCCCAGCGCCGCCGGGTCCAGGTCGACCATGCCTTCGCGGACGTGGTGCGGGTCCAGGTTGACGACGACGACGATGGTGTCCTTGCGTCCTGCCGCATCCAGGTTCTCCTTGTGCTTGGCGTAGGCCAGGGTGGCGTTGTCCGTCGTGGCCAGGACGGACAGGTTCTGCAGGTCGCCCAGTGCCGGGTGGTCGCGGCGGATCTGGTTCAGCCGGGTGAGGTAGGGCGCCAGCGAGCGGCCTTCTGCCTCCGCCTTGGCGAAGTCGCGGTGTTTGTACTCGTACTTTTCATTGTCGATGTATTCTTCGGCCCCCGGGCGCGCCACGTGCTCGTACAGCTCGTAGCCGGCATAGACGCCCCACAGCGGGCTCGCGGTGGCGGCCAGCACGGCGCGGACCTTGAAGGCCGCCGGGCCGCCGTACTGCAGGTACTCGGTGAGGATGTCCGGGGTGTTCACGAAGAAGTTCGGCCGGAAGAAGGCCGGGGTCTCATGGCTGACCTCGGTAAAGTACTCGGCCAGCTCCTCCTTGGTGTTACGCCAGGTGAAGTAGCTGTAGGACTGCTGGAAGCCGGCCCGGCCCAGGGCGTGCATCATGGCCGGGCGGGTGAACGCCTCGGCCAGGAAGACCACCTCCGGGTACTCCCGGTTGACCTCGCCGATCAGCCATTCCCAGAACCAGACCGGCTTGGTGTGCGGGTTGTCCACGCGGAAGATCTTCACGCCGTGGCTGATCCACAGCTTCACGATCCGCAGGATCTCCATCGACAGGCCCTGCGGGTCGTTGTCGAAGTTCAGCGGGTAGATGTCCTGGTATTTCTTCGGCGGGTTTTCCGCATAGGCGATGCTGCCGTCCACCCGGGTGGTGAACCACTCGGGGTGTTCGGTGGCCCAGGGGTGGTCCGGGGACGCCTGCAGCGCCAGGTCCAGCGCCACTTCCAGGCCCGCCTCGGCCGCCGCGGCAACGAAGGCGTCGAAGTCCTCGAAGCCGCCCAGGTCCGGGTGGATCGCGTCGTGTCCGCCCTCGGCCGCGCCGATCGCCCACGGCGAGCCGGGGTCCCCGGGACCGGCCACCAGGGTGTTGTTCCGTCCCTTGCGGTTGGTCCGGCCGATCGGGTGGATCGGCGGCAGGTAAATCACGTCGAAGCCCATGGCGGCGACCGCGGGCAGGCGCTTGGCCGCCGTCGCGAAGGTGCCCGAGGTCCAGGTGCGGCTCTGCGGGTCGAAAACCGCGCCCTCCGAGCGCGGGAAGAACTCGTACCAGGCGCCGCGCCCCGCGCGGTCGCGCTGGACCAGCAGCGGGTAGGACCTGGAGACGGTGACCAGCCCGCGGATGGGGTGTTCGTCCACGGCCGCCTGCACCGCCGGCTCGGACCCGGCCTCGAGGCGTTCGGCCACCGGCCGGTCGGCATCGGCCAGCAGGGCGGCAGCCTGCCGGAGCACCTGGGCATTCGGGCCGGGACGGCCCTGCTGTCCGGCGGCCCTCGTGAACAGCTGGGAGCCTTCGGCCAGCATCAGTTCCACGTCCACCCCGGCGGCGATCTTCACCTCGGCGTTGTGCAGCCAGGTGGCGTACAGGTCCGCCCAGCCTTCGATGGCAAACGACCAGGAACCGGGATAGGTCGGGCGCAGCGTTCCGGCCCAGCGGTCCGTCCCCTGGCCCGCCGGGGCCAGCCGGGCGCGCTGGACGAACCGGCCGTCCGGATCGAAAAGCACGGCGGTGACGCCAAGCAGGTCGTGGCCCTCCCGGAAAACGGTGGCCGCCACCTCGATGTCCTCCCCCGGAACGGCCTTGGCCGGAAACATCCCGCCTTCCACCACGGGCGCGACCTCCGTGATCGGGATGCGGCCAAAACGCAGCCCCGATCCCGCAGGCGCCGTTCCCGGCCCGGTGTCGGCGGTGCCCAGCGAATCGTCCCTAAAACCGGCAGCAGTATCTGTGGTGAATGTGGTCACACGGTAGACGTTAGCGAGAAACAACGCCGATTGCGAAGGACCGGCACGTTCCTGTCCGGGATTCCTCGGGCGTTTACGTGGCGGAAACGCGTCCGTGCATGATCTGCGCTAGCGTAGGCCCAATGAAGGCGATTCGCAGATTCACCGTCCGCACTGTACTTCCGCCGAGCATCGCACCCCTTGCCCGGCTGGCCCGCAATTTGCGCTGGTCCTGGCACCGCCCCACCCAGCAGCTGTTCGAAAGCCTGGACCCCGCGGCCTGGCAGGAACTGCACCGGGACCCGGTGGCGCTGCTGGGCTCCTTCACGCGCGAACGGCTCCAGAACCTGGCTGCCGACGCCACGCTGGTCAAGCAGGTCCGCGCCCTGGACGCGGACCTTGAGCGGTACTTGAGCGAGGACCGCTGGTACCAGTCCCTGGGCCCGGATGCGCCGCAGTCCGTCGCCTACTTCTCCCCCGAATACGGCATCTCCGCCGTGCTGCCCCAGTACTCCGGCGGCCTGGGCATCCTGGCCGGGGACCATCTCAAGGCGGCCTCGGACCTGGGCGTGCCGCTGGTCGGCGTCGGCCTGCTCTACGCCGCCGGCTACTTCAAGCAGTCGCTCAGCCGCGACGCCTGGCAGCAGGAAACCTATCCGGTGCTGGATCCGGACGACCTGCCCCTGACGCTGCTGCGCGAGGAGGACGGCAGCCCGGCCCAGATCGTGCTGCCGCTGCCCAACGGGCGCAAGCTGCTGGCCCGCATCTGGCGCGCCGACGTCGGCCGCGTGCCGCTGCTGCTGCTCGATTCCAACGTCCCCGGCAACGACGAGGCCGCCCGCGCCATCACGGACCGGCTCTACGGCGGCGGCGGGGACCACCGCCTGCAGCAGGAACTGCTGCTGGGCATGGGCGGGGTCAAGGCGCTGCGCATCTTCGAACGGCTCACCGGTGCGCCGCGGCCGGAGGTCTTCCATACCAACGAGGGCCATGCCGGCTTCCTGGGCATCGAGCGGATCCAGGAACTGATGAGCGCGGGCCTGAGCTGGAACGAGGCGCTCGCCGCGGGCCGGGCCAACACGGTGTTCACCACCCACACCCCGGTCCCGGCGGGCATCGACCGCTTCGACGTGCTGCAGGTGGCCCATTTCTTCCGGGCCGGGCTGGCCCCGGACGTGCCCACCGACCAGGTGCTGGCCCTGGGCGAGGAGAGCTACGAAGGCGGGGACCCGACCAAGTTCAACATGGCCGTCATGGGCCTGCGGCTGGCCCAGCGGGCCAACGGCGTCGCCAAGCTGCACGGGGTGGTCTCCCGCGGCATGTTCTCCGGCCTGTGGCCGGGCTTCGACACGGAAGAGGTGCCCATCACCTCGGTGACCAACGGCGTGCACGTGCCGACCTGGGTCGACCACCGCATCGCCGAACTGGCCCGCGAAAAGCTCGGCAGGGAAACCGTGGAGGCCCGGCGCTGGGACAAGGTCTACGAGGTCGGCGACGCCGAGATCTGGGGCCTGCGGCGGCAGCTGCGCAGCAACCTGATCGAGGATGTCAGGCGCCGGCTGAAGGCATCGTGGATGAAGCGTGGCGCCAGCGACGCCGAACTGGCCTGGACCGCCTCCGTCCTGGATCCGGACGTGCTCACCATCGGCTTTGCCCGCCGCGTACCGACTTACAAGCGGCTGACCCTGATGCTGCGGGATCCGGCCCGGCTCAAGGCCCTGCTGCTGCATCCGGAGCGCCCCATCCAGCTGGTGATCGCCGGCAAGTCCCATCCGGCGGACGAGCAGGGCAAGCGCATGATCCAGGACCTGGTGCGCTTCACCGACGATCCGGAGGTGCGGCACCGGATCGTGTTCCTGCCCAACTACGACATCGCCATGGCCAGGACCTTGTTCCCCGGCTGCGATGTCTGGCTGAACAACCCGCTGCGTCCGCTGGAGGCCTGCGGCACCTCGGGCATGAAGGCCGCCATCAACGGCGGGCTGAACCTGTCCGTGCTGGACGGCTGGTGGGACGAGATGTACGACGGCGACAACGGCTGGGCGATTCCGTCCGCCAGTGCCAACGTGACCCCGGACGAGCGGGACAACATCGAGGCGGCGGCGCTGTACGACCTGCTCGAGCACCACGTGGCACCGCGGTTCTACGGCAGCGAGCAGTCCGATGCCGCCGGCGCGGCCGGTCCCTCCGCGCCCTCCCCGGACCCGGTCCCGCATCAGTGGATCGCCATGATCAAGCACACCCTGGCCACCCTCGGTCCGGCGGTGTCCGCCGAGCGCATGGTGCGCGACTACGTGGAGCGGCTGTACCGGCCCGCTTCCGCCTCCGGGCGCACGGCGCGGGCCGAGCACTTCAAGGCGGCCCGGGAGCTGGCGGCCTGGACCGCACGCGTGCGCCAGTCCTGGCCGGAAGTCGTGGTCGAACATGTCGACTCGCTGGATGTCACGGACGAGCCCCAGATCGGCGACAGGGTGCGGATCAATGCCTACGTGCGCCTGGCCGAGCTGACGCCGGAGGATGTGGCCGTGCAGGCGGTGCACGGCCAGGTGGCCGAGAACGACGAACTGGACCAGATCTCGCTCTGCGAGCTCGAGCTCGAAGAGGATCTCGGGGACGGCCGCTTCCTCTTTTCCGGCGCGGTAACAATCGACCATTCCGGTTCGTTCGGCTACACGGTCCGGGTCCTGCCGCGGCACCAGCACCTGGCCACGGATGCCGAACTCGGCCTGGTCGCCAACGCCGGCTAGGGATTGGGGAGCTCCCGGCGTGCCGCTGACGCGGCACGCCGGGAGGTCGCGTCCCACCCTAGGCGCTCGGATCAGATCTTGTAGGCGGCGACGGACCAGGCACCGACCATTTCGTGCTCGCCGCCGCGGATCTTCGCTCCGCGGCGGCGGTCGCCCATCTCGGACGAGGTGAACAGCAGCTCGAACATTTCCCGCTCGGCGCCCGGCCCGGTCCCGGCACGCCGCTGCGCCGTCGGCAGGGTGACCTTGCGGTTCCCGTCCGAGCCGTTGAAGACCAGCAGGCCGTCGTTGGCGCCACCGGGCGATCCCAGCAGCACCTGGACCAGCCGGGTGTGCGGATCCTCCCACTCGCGCAGCGACATCGGTTCGCCGCGCTCATTGAACCACAGCAGGTAGGCGTCGTCGGTACGGGCAGGGTAGCTGTACGGCTGGTGGCCCAGGAAGGACTTGCGCAGCTTGATCAGCCGGCGCGTGGTCTTGAGCATCTGCTCCTGGCGGTCGTCCAGCACCCAGTTGGTCCAGGCCAGCCGGTTGTCCTGGCAGTAGGCGTTGTTGTTTCCGTGCTGGCTCCTGCCGATCTCGTCCCCGGCGGTGATCATCGGCACGCCCATGGACAGCAGCAGGGTGGCCATCAGCGTGCGGGCCGAGTGCGCCCGGGCATCCAGGATCCTGCTGTCCCCGGTCGGCCCCTCCACGCCGTGATTGTAACTGCGGTTGTCGTTGGCGCCGTCCCGGTTTTCCTCCCCGTTGTCCTCGTTGTGCTTGCGGTCGTAGGCGGTGAGGTCGGCCAGGGTGAACCCGTCATGGGCGGTGACGAAGTTCAGCGAGGCCAGCGAGCTGCGGCCGGAGGGCGCGAACAGGTCCGCCGAACCGGAGATCGCGTTCGCCAGCCGCGCCACGGAGCCGCGCGGCCGCCCGTGGTTCAGCGGGTGCCGGTCCGCGAGCCAGAAGTCCCGGACGCTGTCCCGGAAACGGTCGTTCCAGTCCGCCCAGCCGGGCGGGAATCTGCCGGTCTGCCAGCCCCCCGGTCCCAGGTCCCACGGTTCGGCGATGAGCTTGACCCCGGCCAGCGCGCGGTCGGCGCCGACCGCGACCAGGAAGGGATGGCTGGGGTTGAAGTTGCCGTGGCCGTCCCGGCACAGCGACACGGCCAGGTCGAAGCGGAAGCCGTCGATGTGGTATTCCCGCACCCAGTGCCGCAGCGAATCCAGTGCCAGCTGGACCACCCGCGGCTCGCTGAAGTCCAGGGTGTTGCCGCAGCCGGTGGTGTCCACGTAGTAGCCGTTGGCATCGTGCCGGTAGTAGACCTCGTCGGCCAGGCCCCGGAAGGACAGGGCCGGCTGGTCCGCTCCCCCCTCGGCGGTGTGGTTGTACACCACGTCGAGGATGACCTCCAGGCCGGCGGCGTGCAGCCGGCCGACCATGGTCTTGAACTCATCCTGCACGGCCTTGGCGCCCGCGGCCCGGGCCGCGGCGGTGGCGTAGCCCGCATGCGGTGCGAAAAATCCCAGCGTGTTGTAGCCCCAGTAGTTGGACAGGCCCAGTTCCTGCAGGTGGGGTTCGTCAATGTGGAAGTGCACCGGCAGCAGCTGCACGGCGGTGACGCCCAGGCTGGCCAGGTAGTCCAGCATCACCGGGTGGGCCAGGCCGGCGTAGGTGCCCCGCAGTTCGGCCGGGATCCCCGGGTGCAGCATGGTCTGGCCCTTGACATGGCACTCGTACACCACGGTGTCCCGCCAGGCGGTGCGCGGCGGGGTGTCGGCCTCCCAGTCGAAATCCTGGCCGACGCAAACCGAATAGTAGATGCCGTCGTCGTCCTCGACGCCGCGGCCGTACGGGTCCAGCAGCAGCTGCCCCGCGCCGCCGTCGGGCAGCACGGCCCCGTGGGGCCAGAAGGCGTAGCGGCAGCCTTCCCGCAGGCCGTCCACGATGCCGTGGTGCACCCCGTCCGTGTGCCCATGCAGCAGCACGGCCTCCCAGCGGCCCGAGGAATCCTGGAAATGGACGTCCATGGCCCGGATATCCGGGGCAAAGACGGCAACGTTGGCACTGCCGCCGGCCGCCCCCTGGTCCTGCGGTGCGGGGCTGGCGCCGAGGGGGAAGTGCCGCGAAGGGCGGGCCGGACGTACGCTGGACCGGGACTGGATGCGCGAATTGGGATGGACCAATATGGCTGCCTGTTCCTGTTGTCCGGCCCCTACCGGGCGGCGCGCTGCCGGGAGACTTCGTACAGGCTGATGCCCACGGCCATCGAGGCATTCAGCGATTCCATCGCCGAGTCGATCGGGATCGAGACGATCTGGTCGCAGTTCTCGCGCACCAGCCGGGACAGGCCCTTGCCCTCGGAGCCGACCACGATGCAGATCGGTTCCGCGGCCAGCTGCAGTCCGGGCAGGGACACGTCCCCGCCGGCGTCGAGGCCGAGCACGAAGATGCCCATTTCCTTGAAGGCCTTCAGCGCGTTGTTCAGGTTGGCCGCCCGGGCCACCGGCACGCGCACCGCGGCACCGGCGCTGGTCTTCCAGGCCGACGCCGTCATGCCCACGGTGCGGCGTTCGGGCACGATCACGCCGTGGCCGCTGAAGGCGGAGACCGAACGGATGATGGCGCCCAGGTTCCGCGGGTCGGTGATGCCGTCCAGCGCCACCAGGAGCGGGGCGTTGCGGATGTAGCCCTTCTTCCACTTGGCCACCGTCTCTTCGGCCAGCTCCAGGGCATCGGCGTACTCGTACGGCGGGATCTGCAGGACCAGGCCCTGGTGCACCGCGTCTCCGGTCATCCGGTCCAACTCCGGCTTGTGCGTTTCCATCACGGGGATGCCGCGCTCGGCCGCGAGCTTCAGCGATTCCTTGACCCGGTCATCCATTTCGATCCGGACGCCAACGTGCAGCGCCTTGGCGGGCACGCCGGCGCGCAGCGCCTCCACCACGGAGTTGCGCCCGGTCACCACCTCGTCGGCGGAGCGGCGCCCGCGCGCAGCGGGCCGCTGGGCCGTGCCCTGGCGCTTGGCCGCGGAACGCTCGGCCAGCTGCTTGGCACGGTAGGCCTTGTGGTAGACGCGGTCCTCGGCCTTCGGCGTGGGGCCCTTGCCTTCCAAGGCCTTGCGCCCGTGGCCGCCGGTGCCCGCGGTGGGGCCCTTCTTCTTCTTGCGGATGGCGCCCGGGCGTCCTTTATTGGCCATGGTTGCAACCTTCGGTCAGGAGGGTGGATGCAGTTTCCGCCGGCGGTAGCCGGTGCGGAAACACTTGGATGCCTAGAGTTTACCGGCCCCGAGGCTCCAGGCCGCACCGTCGGCGGTATCCTCGACCAGGATGCCCGCCTCGGCAAGGGTATCGCGGATGGCATCGGCGCGGGCCCAGTCCCTGGCCTCGCGGGCCGCCCGGCGTTCCTCAAGCTGTGCGCGGACCAGGGTGTCCAGGGCCCGGTACTCCGCTTCCGAGGCGCCCCCCGTGCCCCACTGCTCGTCCAGCGGGTTGATGAACAGCACGTCGGTCATCGCCCAGACCTCGCCCAGCGCCTCGGCCGCCGCGTCCTTGTCCTGGGCGCTCAGGGCGGTGTTGCCGCGGCGGACGGCCTCGTGGACAGCCGCCAGCGCCTGCGGCACGTTCAGGTCATCGTCCATGGCGTCGCGGAAGGCCCCGGGCACCTTCCCGGCCGCCAGGTCCTGTCCGCCGGAGACGAACTTCAGCGCCCGCTGCATGAACCCCTCGATGCGTTCGACGGCGGCGGCGGCCTCGGCCAGCGAGCCCGGGTTGTAGTCCAGCGCGGAGCGGTAGTGCGCCTGGCCCAGGTAGTAGCGCACCACCAGCGGCTTGGCCACCTGCAGCATCTCGGCCGGCGTGACGATGTTGCCCACCGACTTGGACATTTTCTCGCCTTCGAAGGTGACCATGCCGTTGTGCATCCAGAAGTTGGCGAACCCGTGGCCGGCGGCCTGGGACTGCGCCACCTCGTTCTCGTGGTGCGGGAAGCGCAGGTCCAGCCCGCCGCCGTGGATGTCGAACTCGGTGCCCAGGTACCTGGTGACCATCGCCGAGCATTCCACGTGCCAGCCGGGCCGGCCGGCCCCCCACGGGCTGGGCCAGGCCGCCGTCTCCGGCTCGCCTGCCTTGTAGCCCTTCCACAGCGCGAAGTCGCGCGGATCCTTCTTGCGGCCGGCGAACTCCGGCTCCACGTCCGGGGCGGCCTGCATGTCCTCGATGTTCTGCCGGGTCAGGCTGCCGTACTTGTCCCAGGAGCGCACGTCAAAGTAGACGTCCCCCGAACCGTCCGGCGCCGGGTAGGCGTGGCCGCGGTCGATCAGCAGCTGGATCAGCTGGTGCATCTCGGTGATGTGGCCGGTGGCACGGGGCTCGTAGGTGGGCCGCTGCACGCCGAGCAGGTCGTACGCGCGCTGGAAGACCTGCTCGTAGCGGTAGGCCAGCGCCCACCACGGCTCGTTCGGGATGACCGGCGCGTCCGGATCCGCCGGGTCGAACGGTTCGTAGGACGCCGCGGACTTGGCCAGGATCTTGTCGTCAATATCCGTCACATTGCGCACCACGGTGACGTCGTAGCCGCTGTAGCGCAGCCACCGGGTCAGCTGGTCGAAGGCGATGCCGGAACGGATGTGGCCCACATGCGGATCCCCCTGCACCGTGGCCCCGCAGTAGTACAGGCCGACTTTGCCCGGCTGCAGCGGGACGAAGGTGCGGACCTCGGCGGCGGCGGTGTCATAAATTCTCAGGCTCACCGCTCCAGCGTAACGCTCACAGCCGGTGCCGTGTGCTTCGCACGCCCGGATCCCGGACGGTCCGGCCGGCGCCCCGCCGCGGGCGCGGGCCGGAACTGCCGGGCCCGGCCGCTACCGGTGTTGCGGGACGACGACGGCGGTGGCCA
>NZ_JBHTML010000118.1:0-13121 GCF_042679445.1 Arthrobacter sp. GCM10027362 | reverse complement strand
CGCCGGCTTCGGCCTGCCCTGCCAGGCGCGGCCGCTGGATGAAGCGGCCGAATCCATCGGGGCCGCGGACATCGTGGTCTCCACGCTGCCCCCGCGCGCGGCCGACCCGGTGGCCCGCCGGCTGGCGGAGGAAACCGGTCGGAGGCCGGACCGCGCCGGGAAGGTGCTGCTGGACGTCGCCTACGATCCGTGGCCGAGCCGGATCGCCGCCGTCTGGCACGCACAGGGCGGCACGATTGTCGCCGGAATCGAGATGCTGATCTACCAGGCGGTCGAACAGGTGCGCCTGTTCAGCGGCCCGCTGTTCCGGGATGCCGCAGCGGTGACCAATGTCATGTGTGACGCGGTGGGAGTGCCCCGGCGCTGATGCAGGCCCGGAACATGGCAGTATTGAACATATGTTGCGTTGGTTGACAGCCGGTGAATCCCATGGGCCGGCTCTGGTTGGAATTATCGAAGGCGTCCCCGCCGGCGTCGAGCTCACCGGGTCGGATATCCAGAATGCGCTGGCCCGCCGCCGGCTCGGCTACGGCCGCGGGGCCCGGATGAAGTTCGAACAGGACGTGGTCACCATCGTCGGCGGCGTCCGCCACGGCCTGACCCAGGGCGGGCCCGTCGCCATCCAGGTCGCCAACACCGAATGGCCCAAGTGGGAGCAGATCATGTCGGCCGATCCGGTGGATCCGGACCAGCTGGAAGGCCTGGCCCGCAACGCGCCGCTGACCCGGCCGCGTCCGGGCCACGCGGACTTCACCGGCATGCAGAAGTACGGCTTCGACGAGGCCCGGCCGGTGCTCGAACGGGCCAGTGCGCGCGAGACGGCCGCCCGCGTGGCCCTGGGCACCGTCGCCGCCAGCTTCCTGCGGACCCTGGGCATCGAACTGGTCAGCCATACCGTGGCCGTCGGCCGGGTGGCCGTGCCCGAAGGCAGCCCGGTTCCGGGTCCGGCCGATGTGATCGCCCTGGACGGAGACCCGCTGCGCTGCTTCGAGGCCGAAACCTCGATCGCGATGGTCCAGGAGGTGGACGCCGCGCACAAGGACGGCGAAACCCTCGGCGGCGTCGTCGAGGTCCTCGCCTACGGCCTGCCGCCGGGACTGGGCAGCTACGTGCACTGGGACCGCCGCCTGGACGCCCGGCTGGCCGCGGCGCTGATGGGCATTCAGGCGATCAAGGGCGTGGAGGTCGGGGACGGCTTCCAAACCGCCGCCCGCAGGGGATCGGAGGCCCATGACGAGATCGTGCGCGACGAACACGGCACCATCATCCGCGCCACCAACCGGGCCGGCGGCATCGAGGGCGGCATGAGCATCGGGGACACCCTGCGCGTGAAGGCCGCGATGAAGCCGATCGCCACGGTTCCCAAGGCCCTGCAGACCATCGATGTCAGCACGGGCGACGCGGCCAAGGCCCACCATCAGCGCTCCGATGTCTGCGCGGTCCCGGCCGCGGGCGTCGTGGCCGAGGCCATGGTGGCCCTGGTGCTGGCCGAGGCAGTGGTCGAGAAGTTCGGCGGGGACTCCGTGGCCGAGACCCAGCGCAACCTCAGGAGCTACCTGTCCGCGATTCCGCAGTCGCTGGATACGATCGGCAGCTAGTGGGGGCCGCAACACCGGTGCGGCTGGACCGGCCGCTGGTGCTGATCGGGCCCATGGCCTCGGGCAAGTCAACCATTGGCCAGCAGTTCGCCGCCGAGCACGGACTGGACTTCGCCGATTCGGACAAGCGGATTGCCGAGCGGCACGGGCCGATTCCGGGTATCTTCACCGCCATGGGCGAGCATGCCTTCCGCGAGCTGGAAGCGCGCGAGGTGGCCGCGCTGGTGGCGGACGGGGCGCCGCGGGTCGTCTCCGTCGGCGGCGGCGCCATCCTGGACACCGGAACCCAGCAGCTGCTGGCCCGCTGCGTGGTGGTTTTCCTCGACGTGGATTTGGAAACGGTCCGGCCGCGGATCGAACGCGAAACCGGCCGGCCCCTGCTCGCCGGGGACCCGGCGGCCCGCTGGGAGGAACTGGCCACCCGGCGCCGGCCCACTTACCTGCGCCTGGCCGACGTCGTCCTGGACACCCGCGGCAAGAGCGCGGCGGACGTGGTCCGGGAACTGACCCAACTCATCTCTGAAAGGCAATCGCGTTGACCAACGGGATCCAGGATCCGGCGGCCTCGACCGTCATCAAGGTGACGGGCGCCTCGCCCGCCGAGAACTACGACGTCGTGGTCGGCCACGGCCTGCTGCCGCAGCTGCCCGGCATCCTGGGCGAGCGGGTGCGCAAGGTGCTGGTGATCCATCCGCGCGCGCTGCGGGCCACCGGCGACGCCGTCCGCGAGGACCTGGCGGCGGCCGGCTTCACCGCGCTGACCGCCGAGATACCGGACGCCGAGGAGGGCAAGCACATCCAGGTGGCCTCCTTCTGCTGGCAGGTGCTCGGGCAGAACGACTTCACCCGCTCGGACGCCATCGTGGGCGTGGGCGGCGGCGCCGTGACCGACCTGGCCGGCTTCGTCGCGGCGACCTGGCTGCGCGGGGTGAAGGTGGTGCACATCCCCACCACCCTGCTGGGCATGGTGGATGCGGCGGTGGGCGGCAAGACCGGCATCAACACCGCCGAGGGCAAGAACCTGGTCGGCGCCTTCCATCCGCCGGCAGCGGTGCTGGCGGACCTGGACGCGCTGGCGACCCTGCCGCAGAACGAACTGCTCACTGGCATGGCCGAGGCGGTCAAGTGCGGCTTCATCAAGGACGGCGCGATCCTGGATTTGATCGAAGCCAATCCGGAGGCGGTCCGGGATCCGGGCTCGGCGGTGGTCCGGGAACTGGTGGAACGCTCCATTGCCGTCAAGGCCGAGATCGTCTCGGCGGACCTGAAGGAATCCGGCCGGCGGGAATTCCTCAACTACGGGCACACCCTGGGCCACGCCATCGAACTGGCCGAACGCTACCAGTGGCGGCACGGCGCGGCGGTGTCCGTGGGCCTGGTCTTCGCCGCCGAGCTGTCCCGCATGGTCGGCCGGCTCGACGATGCAACGGCGGACCGGCACAAGTCGATCCTGTCCTCGCTCGGGCTGCCGGTGAGCTACCGGAAGGACCGCTGGGCCGCGCTGCTGGACGGCATGAAGCGGGACAAGAAGTCCCGCGGGGACCTGCTGCGCTTCGTGGTGCTGGACGGGCCGGGCCGGCCCGGGATCCTCGAGGTGCCCGACACCTCGCTGCTCTTCGCCGCCTACCAGGAGATCGCCGAATAGGGATTGGGCCCCCGCCCTCCTGCGAAAAATCCGGCCACCAGATGCTCCCCGCCTGCAAAAACGGGCAGCAGATGCTGCCTGCGGGCGGAAACCGGCCGGACCCGGTGCCGGGCCGGGGCAGCCGGGAGGAAGCGGGGCAGCGGGTAGAATTGATGCTGGACTTTACCGACCGAAGCACCAAAGAGCCGAAAGAGAAACCGTGGCGACTACCAACGACATCAAGAACGGCACCGTCCTGAACCTGGACGGCCAGCTGTGGAACGTGATCGAATTCCAGCACGTGAAGCCGGGCAAGGGCGGTGCCTTCGTCCGCACCAAGATCAAGAACGTTGTCACCGGCAAGATCCAGGACAAGACGTTCAACGCCGGGCTGAAGATCGAGACCGCCACCGTGGACCGCCGCGACTACCAGTACCTGTACAAGGACGGCGAGGACTTCGTGTTCATGGACGTCCAGGACTACGACCAGGTCCACGTCCCCGGCGCCGTCGTCGGCGACGCCGAGAACTTCCTGCTCGAGAACATCAAGGTCAACATCGCCATGCACGAGGGCACCCCGCTGTACATCGAGCTGCCGGCGTCGGTGGTCATGGAAATCACCTACACCGAGCCGGGCCTGCAGGGCGACCGCTCCACCGGCGGCACCAAGCCGGCCACCGTGGAGACCGGCTACCAGATCCAGGTTCCGCTGTTCCTGGAGACCGGCACCAGGGTCAAGGTCGACACCCGCACGGGCGACTACCTGGGACGTGTCAACGACTAGTGAGCGCACCCACCTCCGCCCGCGGCAAGGCCCGCCGCCGCGCCGTCGACATCCTCTTTGAGGCGGAACTGCGTTCCGTTTCGCCCTTCGACGCGCTCCGTGACCGCCGCGAAAACACGGACCAGATCATCAACCCCTACACTGTGGAGATTGTCCAGGGCGTAGTGGCCATGCAGGAGCAGATCGACGAGTTCCTGTCCACCTACTCGCAGGGCTGGTCGCTGGAACGCATGCCCGCAGTGGACCGCACGATCCTGCGCGTGGGCACCTGGGAACTGCTCTACAACGACGACGTCCCGGACGGGGTGGCCGTGAGCGAGGCGGTGGAACTGGCCAAGGCGCTTTCCACCGACGAGTCCCCGGCATTCGTCAACGGCCTGCTCGGCCGGCTCCAGCAGCTGAAGCCGACCCTGCTGGCCTAGCGTTCCCCGTCTCCGCCGCCCCGGGGCGGGCAGCCGCGGCTGCCTGCCCCTGTGCTTAAGCGCACGCGCCCGGCGGCGGGCCGTGCGGCCGGGAAGGAGGGCCCGCTGTGGTAATTTTGAGAGCGCAGCCTACCCGAAATCCTTTAAGTTCCGTCCCGTGAGGCGGGGAAGGAGGGGGCATCCTTGAGCATGCCCAGCCCGGCGCAAACGCCGTCGTCTTCACGTGTCGTTCTTTCCGAAGCGGACATCGACCGCGTCCTGACACGTATTGCCCACGAAATCCTCGAGGCCAACAAGGGCTCCCGGGACCTGGTCCTGATGGGGATTCCCCGCCGCGGCTACCCGCTGGCCCGCCGCCTGGCCGCCAAGATCGCCGCCGCGGATCCGGCCGTTTCCGCCGCAGACATCACCGGACAGCTGGACGTCACCATGTTCCGCGACGACCTGCAGCGCCAGCCCACCCGCCCGCCGTATCCGACGGCGCTGCCGTCCGACGGCATCGACAACAAGGTCGTGGTGCTGGTGGACGACGTCCTCTACTCCGGCCGGACCGTCCGCGCCGCCCTGGACGCCCTCGTGGACCTGGGCCGGCCCCGGATTGTGCGCCTGGCCGTCCTGGTGGACCGCGGCCACCGCGAGCTGCCCATCCGCGCGGACCACGTGGGCAAGAACCTGCCCACCTCCTCCGCCGAGAAGGTGCGGGTGCGGCTGGCCGAAGTCGACAATGCGGCCGATGAAGTTGTGATCGAGGACTGGAGCAAATGAAACACCTGCTCTCCACCCTGGACCTGTCCAAGGCCGACGCCGTGCGGATCCTGGACACTGCCGAGGAAATGGCAGCGGTCTCGGACCGCGAAGTCAAGAAGCTGCCGGCCCTGCGCGGGCGGACCGTGGTGAACCTGTTCTTCGAGGACTCCACGCGCACCAGGATCTCCTTCGAGGCCGCCGCCAAGCGGCTGTCCGCGGATGTGATCAACTTCGCCGCGAAGGGATCGTCCGTCTCCAAGGGCGAGTCCCTGAAGGACACGGCCCAAACGCTCGAGGCAATGGGCGCCGACGCCGTGGTCATCCGCCACTGGGCCTCGGGCGCCCCGGTGCGCCTGGCGACCTCCGGCTGGATCGACGCCGCCGTCGTCAATGCCGGGGACGGCACCCACGAACACCCCACCCAGGCCCTGCTGGATGCGTTCACGATGCGCCGGAACTGGGCCCGGATCAACGGCACGGCCTCGGCCGGCACGGATCTGTCCGGGATGAAGGTCGCGATCGTCGGGGACATCCTGCACTCCCGGGTGGCCCGCTCCGATTTGTGGCTGCTGCGCACCCTCGGTGCCGAGGTGACCATGGTGGCCCCGCCCACGCTGCTGCCGGTGGGCATCGGGGACTGGCCCTGCACGGTCAGCTACGACCTGGACGAGACCCTGGCCAAGGGCCCGGATGCGGTGATGATGCTGCGGGTCCAGGGCGAACGGATGAACGCCGCCTACTTCCCTTCGACCCGCGAATATTCGCGCCTGTGGGGCTTTGACGACCGGCGGCTGGCCGCGCTGGACGAGCACGGCCTGGCCGGCACCATCATCATGCATCCGGGGCCGATGAACCGCGGCCTGGAAATTTCCGCGGCGGCCGCCGATTCGCCCCGCTCCACCGTGCTGCAGCAGGTGCGCAACGGCGTCTCCGTGCGCATGGCCGCCCTGTACCTGCTGCTCTCCGGGGACTCCCGGACCGCACCGACCACCGCCGTTCCTACCGAGGAGACCGCTTCATGACCACCACCGGCACCTACCTGATCAAGGGAGCCAGGATTGCCGGCGGCGACGCCGCGGACCTGCTGGTGGAAAACGGCTACATCAGCGCCGTCGGCGGATCCCTGCCGGCGGCCGGAGCCACGGTGGTGGACGCGGACGGGCTGATCGCCCTGCCCGGCATGGTGGACCTGCACACCCACCTGCGCGAACCCGGGCGCGAAGACGCCGAAACGGTGGAAACCGGCACCCGCGCCGCGGCGCTGGGCGGCTTCACCGCGGTGCACGCGATGGCCAACAGCTCGCCGGTGGCGGACACCGCCGGCGTCGTCGAGCAGGTCTGGACCCTTGGCCGGCAGGCCGGCTGGGCCGAGGTGCGCCCGGTCGGGGCCGTCACCGTGGGCCTGGCGGGGGAGCGGCTGGCCGAACTCGGCGCGATGGCGGACTCCCGGGCCGGCGTGCGCATCTTTTCCGATGACGGCATGTGCGTCTGGGATCCGGTACTGATGCGCCGGGCCCTGGAGTACGTCAAGGTCTTCGACGGCGTCATTGCCCAGCACGCGCAGGAGCCCCGCCTCACCGAGGGGGCCCAGATGAACGAGGGCGCCGTGTCCGCGGTGCTTGGCATGACCGGCTGGCCGGCGGTGGCGGAGGAGAGCATTATCGCCCGGGACGTGCTGCTGGCCCAGCACGTGGACTCCCGGCTGCACGTTTGCCATGTTTCCACCGCCGGGTCGGTGGAAATCATCCGCTGGGCCAAGCAGCGCGGAATCAAGGTCACCGCCGAGGTCACCCCGCACCACCTGTGGCTCACCGACGAACTGGTCCGCAGCTACGACCCGGTGTTCAAAGTGAACCCGCCGCTGCGCACCAACGAGGACGTGCTGGCGCTGCGCGCGGCCCTCGCGGACGGCACCATCGACGTGATCGGCACCGACCACGCCCCGCATCCGAGCGAGGCCAAGGAATGCGAGTGGGCCCAGGCCGCAATGGGCATGACCGGCCTGGAGACGGCGCTGTCGGTGGTCCAGCACACCATGGTCGACACCGGGCTGATCGGCTGGGCGGACTTCGCCCGGATCACCTCCGCCACGCCGGCACGGATCGGCAGGCTGGCGCACCAGGGCCAGCCGCTGGCGGAAGGCTCCGCCGCGAACATCACGCTGGTGGACCCGGCCGCGCGCTGGACCGTGGACCCCGCGGCAATGGCCACCAAGGGACGCAATTCGCCGTTCGCCGGGCGCGAGCTGCCCGGGCGCGTGGTGGCCACCTTCTTCCAAGGCCATCCGACGGTGCTGGACGGGAAGCTGAACGTCCCGCGTGCGGAGACGGCGGAGCAGCCGCAGGCGTCCGGGAGGCCTGACTGATGGACAAATTCGGCCCCGCGCTGCTGACCCTGAGCCTGATCGTCGTGGCCGTCGCCCTGATGCTCGCCGGCTGGCGCGGCAGGCTGCGGCGGCAGCAGGACATGGCCCCGCTGCCCGAGATCCCGGCGGAGGCCGGCCAGCCCCTGGAGGCGTACGAGGGCCAGTACGTCGTCACCACCACGGCGGGGGACTGGCTGGACCGGGTGGGCGTGCACGGGCTGGGCATCCGCGGCAACGCCCTGCTGCGGGTCTACCCCCACGGCCTGCTGTTCGAGCGCTCCGGCGCCCCCGACATCTACATCCCGCGGGGGCAGCTGCGGGACGTGCGCACCGAAAGCGGGATGATCGGCAAGTTCGTCGAGAAGGACGGCCTGGCCGTGCTGACCTGGCGGCTCGGGGAGCGCGACGTGGATACCGCCTTCCGCACCCGCAACGCCGCCGACAAGACGCCGCTGCTGGCCCAACTGACCTCATTAGTACCCACCGCCTCACAGGACGAAGAGTAGGAACCACTGTGACCCAGAATCAACCATCCACCACAACAGCGGCCCTGCTGGTTCTCGAGGACGGCCGCATGTTCCGCGGCCGCAGCTACGGCGCCGTCGGCACGGCCCTGGGCGAGGCGGTCTTCGCCACCGGCATGACCGGCTACCAGGAGACCATCACCGATCCTTCCTACGCCCGCCAGCTGGTGGTCCAGACCGCCCCGCACATCGGCAACACCGGCGTCAACAGCGAGGACGCCGAGTCCCGCCGCATCTGGGTGGCCGGCTACATCGTCCGCGACCCCGCCCGGCGGCCCTCCAACTGGCGCTCGGAGAAGTCCCTGGACGAGGAACTGGTGGCCCAGGGCATTATCGGGATCCAGGGCGTGGACACCCGCGCCATCACCCGCCACCTGCGCGAACGCGGCGCCATGAAGGCAGGCATCTTCTCCGGCGACGCCGCCGCCCGCCCGGAGGCCGAGCTGCTCGCCGAGGTCAGGGCCCAGGCACCGATGGCAGGCTCCCGGCTGGCCGAGGAGGTCAGCATCGACGCCGCCTACGTCGTCGAGCCCGCCGACCACGGCTGGGACGGCGAGCCGCGTTTCACCATTGCCGCGCTGGACCTGGGCATCAAGTCCATGACCCCGCACCGCTTCGCCGAGCGCGGCGTGCGGGTGCACGTGCTGCCGGCCACCGCCACCATCGAGGACGTGCAGGCGGTGGAGCCGGACGGCGTGTTCATGTCCAACGGCCCCGGGGACCCGGCCACCGCCGATGCCCAGGTGGGCCTGCTGCGCCAGGTGCTCGACACCAGGGTGCCGTTCTTCGGCATCTGCTTCGGCAACCAGATCCTCGGCCGGGCGCTGGGTTTCGGCACCTACAAGCTGCGCTACGGGCACCGCGGCATCAACCAGCCGGTGATGGACCGGCGCACCGGCAAGGTGGAGATCACCTCGCAGAACCACGGCTTCGCCGTGGATGCCCCGGCCGACGGACCGACGACGGCGCCGGAGCGGCGCTTCGGGCGGGTCGAGGTCAGCCACGTGAGCCTGAACGACGACGTCGTGGAGGGCCTGTCCTGCCTGGACATCCCCGCCTTCTCCGTCCAGTACCACCCGGAGGCCGCCGCCGGACCGCACGATTCGGCCTACCTGTTCGACCGGTTCATCGACCTGATGGCAGCCGAAAAGCGGACCGCAGGTACTAACGCAGCAGCCACCAGCGCCGCCGACGTCTCCAAAGCCACCACCGACGCCAAGGAAGCCAAGTAATGCCCAAGAGAGAAGATCTGAAGTCCGTCCTGGTGATCGGGTCGGGCCCCATCGTCATCGGCCAGGCGGCCGAGTTCGACTACTCCGGCACCCAGGCGCTGCGCGTGCTCAAGGAGGAAGGGCTGCGCGTCATCCTGGTCAACTCCAACCCGGCCACCATCATGACGGACCCGGAGTTTGCCGACGCCACCTACGTGGAGCCGATCACCCCGGAGATCGTCGAGAAGATCATCGCCAAGGAACGTCCGGATGCCGTGCTGCCGACCCTGGGCGGCCAGACCGCGCTGAACACCGCCATCGCGCTGGACAAGAACGGCGTGCTGGCCAAGTACAACGTGGAACTGATCGGCGCCAACATCGAGGCGATCGAGCTCGGCGAGGACCGCGAGAAGTTCAAGGGCGTCGTCGAACGCTGCGGCGCCGAGTCCGCCCGCAGCATCATCGTGCATTCCATGGACGAAGCCCTGAAGGCCGCCGGGGAACTGGGCTACCCGATGGTGGTCCGCCCCTCCTTCACCATGGGCGGGCTGGGCTCGGGCATGGCCTACAACGAGCAGGACCTGCGCCGCATCGCCGGTGCCGGCATCCAGTACAGCCCCACTTCCGAGGTGCTGCTCGAGGAGAGCATCCTGGGCTGGAAGGAATACGAGCTCGAGATGATGCGGGACAAGAACGACAATGTCGTGGTGGTCTGCTCGATCGAGAACTTCGACCCGGTCGGCGTGCACACCGGCGACTCGATCACCGTGGCCCCGGCGCTGACCCTGACCGACCGCGAGTACCAGCGGCTGCGCGATATCGCCATCGCCGTCATCCGCGAGGTCGGCGTGGACACCGGCGGCTGCAACATCCAGTTCGCCATCGAGCCGGACACCGGCCGCGTGGTGGTCATCGAAATGAACCCGCGCGTCTCCCGCTCCTCGGCCCTGGCCTCCAAGGCCACCGGCTTCGCCATCGCCAAGATCGCCACCAAGCTCTCGCTCGGCTACACCCTGGACGAGATCCCCAACGACATCACGCAGAAGACGCCGGCCTCCTTCGAGCCGACGCTGGACTACGTGGTGGTCAAGGTGCCGCGCTTCGCCTTCGAGAAGTTCCCGGCCGCCGACCCGACGCTGACCACCACCATGAAGTCGGTGGGCGAGGCGATGGCGCTGGGGCGCAACTTCACCGAGGCCCTGCAGAAGGCGCTGCGGTCGCTGGAACAGAAGAACGCCGAGCTCAGCTTCGAACCGGTCAACGACTTCGAGGTCGCCGAACTGCTGGAGAAGTCCCGGGTGGGCAGCACCGAGCGGCTGGCCTACGTCCAGCGGGCGCTGCTCGGCGGCGCGACGGTGGAGCAGGTCTACGCTGCCACCGGCATCGACCCCTGGTTCGTGGACCAGCTGCAGCTGATCAACGAGGTGGCCGGGCAGATCCGCCAGGCCCCGGCCCTGACCGAGGACATCCTGCGCCTGGCCAAGCGGCACGGCTTCTCCGATGCCCAGATCGGCACGCTCACCAACACCGCCGAGGCGGTGGTGCGCGGCGTCCGGCACGCGCTGGGCATTCGGCCGGTCTTCAAGACCGTGGACACCTGCGCCGCCGAATTCGCCGCCTACACCCCGTACCACTACTCCTCCTACGACGAGGAGGACGAGGTGGAACCGCACGCCAAGCCCAGCGTGATCATCCTCGGCTCCGGCCCGAACCGCATCGGCCAGGGCATCGAGTTCGACTACTCGTGCGTGCACGCCACCATGGCCCTGCGCCAGGCCGGCCACGAGACGGTCATGGTCAACTGCAACCCGGAGACGGTCTCCACCGACTACGACATCTCCAACCGCCTGTACTTCGAGCCGCTGACCCTCGAGGACGTCCTGGAGGTCATTGCCGCCGAGGAACGCACCGGCGGCGTGCTCGGCGTCTTCGTCCAGCTGGGCGGGCAGACCCCGCTGAAGCTGGCCAAGGCGCTGGCCGACGCCGGCATCCCGATCCTGGGCACCTCCCCGGAGGCCATCGACCTGGCCGAGCACCGCGGCGCCTTCCAGCGGGTGCTGGACGGGGCCGGGCTGACCGCCCCGAAGAACGGCACCGCCGTCAGCTTCGAGCAGGCCAAGAAGATCGCGGACGAGATCGGCTACCCGGTGCTGGTGCGCCCCTCCTACGTGCTGGGCGGCCGCGGCATGGAAATCGTCTACGACGAGGCCAACCTCGCCCGTTATATCGCCAACGCCACCGAGATCACTCCGGAGCATCCGGTGCTCGTGGACCGCTTCCTCGAGGACGCGATCGAGATCGACGTCGATGCGCTCTACGACGGCACGGATCTGTACGTCGGCGGCATCATGGAGCACATCGAGGAGGCCGGCATCCACTCCGGCGACTCCGCCTGCGTGCTGCCCCCGATCACCCTGGGCGCCGATGTGATCGCCCGGGTCCGCGAGGCCACGCTGGCCATCGCCGAGGGCGTGGGCGTGCGCGGGCTGATCAACATCCAGTTCGCGCTGGCCTCGGATGTGCTCTACGTGATCGAGGCCAACCCGCGCGCCTCCCGCACCGTACCGTTCGTCTCCAAGGCCACCGGCGTCCAGCTGGCCAAGGCCGCGGCCCTGATCGGGGTCGGGGCGACCATCCGGCAGCTGCGCACCGCGTACAGGATGCTGCCGGAGACCGGCGACGGTTCCAGCCTGCCGGTCAACGCCCCGGTGGCGGTGAAGGAGGCGGTGCTGCCCTTCAGCCGCTTCCGGACCCCCGAGGGCACGGTGGTGGACTCGCTGCTGGGCCCGGAGATGCGCTCCACCGGTGAGGTGATGGGCATCGACAAGTACTTCGACACTGCCTTCGCCAAAAGCCAGGCCGCAGCGAACAACCCGCTGCCCACCTCCGGCAAGGTGTTCGTCTCCGTGGCCAACCGGGACAAGCGCTCGATCATCATGCCGGTCAAGCACCTGACGGACCTGGGCTTCGAGATCCTCTCCACCGGCGGCACCGCCGACGTGCTGCGCCGCAACGGCATCCAGACCACCACCGTGCGCAAGGTGGCCGAGGGCGCCGCGGACGGCGAGGGCACGATCGTGGACCTGATCACCGACGGGGCCGTGGACATGATCCTGAACACCCCCTCCGGCGGCCAGGCGCGCGGCGACGGCTACGAGATCCGCGCCGCCGCGACCTCGGTCGGCACCCCGGTGATCACCACGGTGGCCGAGTTCGGCGCCGCCGTGCAGGCCATCGACGCGATGCGCCAGTACGAGTGGAACGTGACCAGCCTGCAGGAGCATGAGCAGAACCTCCGGGACGTCATCCGTGGGTGAGTCCTTCGGACAGCGGCTGCGTGCGGCGATGCGCTCCAGGGGGCAGCTGTGTGTGGGCATCGACCCGCATCCGGGCCTGCTGGCCGCCTGGGGCCTGGCCGACGACGCCGCCGGCCTGGAGCGCTTCTCCCTCACGGTCCTGGAGGCCGTGGGGGAGCAGGTGGCGGCCCTGAAGCCGCAGGTGGCCCTCTTTGAGCGCCACGGCTCGCGCGGCCTGGCCGTGCTCGAACGCGTCCTGGCCCGGGCCGCGGAGGCGTCCGTGCTGACCATTGCGGACGCCAAGCGCGGCGATATCGGCTCCACCATGGCCGCGTACGCCGATGCCTGGCTGCGTGACGGCTCCGCCCTGGCCGCCGACGCGGTGACGCTCAGCCCGTACCTGGGCTATGAGTCCCTGCGCCCGGCGCTGGACCTGGCCCGGGACACCGGCCGGGGCGTGTTCGTGCTCGCGCTCACGTCCAACCCGGAGGGGGCCTCCGTGCAGCACGCCGGCGGTGCGGACTCGGTGGCCCGGCGCATTGCCGCCGCC